>JBDUAX010000400.1:0-4354 GCA_040004455.1 Gemmatimonadaceae bacterium | reverse complement strand
GAATCGCCGCAGGACGCGTCATTCCATATGACGTCGCCAGGTCATCTGCCGATAACCACTGTACAGCAAAGCGTCGCTGCTGCCGCCATGTAAAATCTGCGTGCAGGGCACGAATATCGCGTTTGCTGCTCGCGATTTTAATGGATGGTCGCCGCACTACCGCGCCCATTTCACCAATCGACTCTGACAGCGTGATGATATCGGAGACAGCACGACGCGTGGCGTGGTGAATTTCCAGCGCAGTTTTGTCACCCAGCTTACGCGCAATTTGAGGCGCCGGAATATCCAATTCGTATTGAATGAGAGCGGTGGTTGCTGACGTACTTCCCGAAGCAACCTCGCGCTTGTCAATCAAAACCACCTCGCGCCCCATGCTTGCCAACCGGTGGGCGAGGATTGCTCCTGTTATTCCGCCCCCTAGTACAACAAACTCACACGTCGTCGAAGCACCGAGTGAGGGGAACACACTCGGCAGTCCATCTCGTACGGGCCAGAACGGAGAACCAGTGTGCAGTCGCACGCGCAACAATCTCCAGCGAAAATGAGAAGCGCGATTGCGCATGAATGAGAGGTTTACGTTTGCTCCGTAAACGCGTTGCAACGCTTGGTTCCAGCTGTGTAGCCATCATCACAACGGATGAACAAACGAAAAAGCGGGCAGCGCCAATTGGCACCACCCGCTTCAGCTACTTGAAGGGAATGACTACTCGTGCGCTGGCAACGGCTCCATTGTGCGTGGATTAACCGGCACCTGCACTTCGTCGCGGTAGCGTGACGTCATCATGAACACGCGCATGACGGGGAACGCATCCATGAAAGAGAGGTAACTGAAACCCCACAAGCCAAGCAGGCCGGCAAACACGCCGAACTCGAAGAGACCGAGTGGCAACGACGTCACTTCGCCGTAAATCGACGGATAAATCTCGATGTAGCGGTGCAACCAGAGACCGACCAGCGTAGCAACTGCGAACGTGACGAACGTTGGCAAGTACACTTTCGCCGCCTTTGAAATAAGCCCGAAGAAAGGCATGACGAACATCAGGATCGGAATAAGCTGCGTTACCTGCTTCCACACGCCAATCAGTCGCAAGCGATAGAAGAATGTTTCTTCCGGCATGTTTCCGTACCAGATAACCAGGTACTGTGCAAAGCTGATGTAGCCGATGAACGCGGTGAAGGCGAAGCCGAGTTTACCAAGATCCCAGAAGTGATCGATGGTGATGAGGTCGTCCATTTGCAAATGGTTGCGCCACCACATGCATAGCAGCGACAGCAACATGAGCATGCCCTGCCAGGCGCCCATGAAGAAAATCCAGGCGTACATAGTTTGCTGGAAGTGCAAGCTAATGGTCATGGAATAATCCCAGGCCATGAAGCACCAGCCAACCACGAACGCAATGCAAACCGCCACTGCCAACTTTCCTTGCACAGAGTGCTGCGTGTGCAATTCACGACGTTCGTCGCCAAAACCCTGGCGCATTTTTGCGCGCATTCCGGCGGCCCAACTGGCACCGTATTCCGGAAGGACCGCGACATCCAGGCGAATTGAGTTCATGACGAAGCGCCACATCAGAATCGTCATTGCGCCGAAGAGAAACACGCCGCGAACCCAGAAAAACGTAGGATTCAGATACGTGGCCTTCTCGGCAATGGTAATGGTTTCGCGGCCTGCCCAGGTGAAGATGTGCGTTCTGCCAACAAACAGAATGACGAGCAGTAGCACGAATGCAATGGGCAGGAACGCTACAAAGCCTTCGGCGAAACGAACAATTCCGCGCGACCAGCGCGCCGTTACGATGCGTTGGACTGCGGCGAACGCAACGCCCGCAGTGGAGACGGAAGCAAAGAACGACCAGTTGAACATCAGCGCGTGCCACGCGCGGTCGTTACCGGTGAACGCGCCATACAGGAAGATCGCAATGCCGACGGCCGCTAAACCAAGGCTTGCCGTTTTGAGAATTGCCGGCGTTGATTTGCCCTGCAGACGACGCGCGAATTCTTCGCGCGTTGGATAGTGATGATGCGCGCCGCTCACTCGGGCTTCTCCTTGCTCTCCGCCTTACCAACTGCGGGATACGTGGCCGAATTCACACCTTTGCTGCCAGGCGTTGGTGTGATGTCTGGTTTGCGAAACGGCATGGGTAGTGTTGGCGCCGTGGCACTGGCGCGCGGCACAGTTGTTCCATTCTGACCCGCGTAACCAGCGCGCGTTGTGTCGGCTTTCAAGGCCGACTTACCCTGCAATGCGCGCACATAATTCACGATGTCCCAACGATCCATCTGTTCGACGCGGTTATAGCTGGGCATTGCACCGCGGCCGTTCCGAATCATGCCCCAGATGTAGCCGTCGCTTCGACCAGGTGCAGTTGCTGCCACCAGTGTCGCTGCGAAACCGTACTTCTGAAGCGTGCCTTTGCCGTCGCCAGCAAATCCGTGGCAAGTGGAGCAATTGATCTGATACTGTAGGCGACCATTCGAAATCGAGCGTTCATCCACCGCAACAGGATTCGCAATGGTTGAGAAAGAATCGATAGTCGCCGGCAAACGCTGATACGAAATCGCGTAAGCCAGAGTCGGCACACCACCAATCGGCACGCTATGCGCCGGCGCTCCACGAGGGACCGTGGTGGAGTCCGCATCGCTCTGCGACATCGGTTCCCACGGCTCAATTGCCGGCTGACGCTTGAAGTCAGTGAACCAACTGCAAGCACCGAACGCGAGTGGAAGCACTGCAGCTGTCAACAATTTCGCCGCGCGATGCAACATCGCTGAAGTGTCAGTTTTCACGACGCACCTCCTGCGCACCAAGACGACGAAGCAACTCTTCGGCCTGTGGCGCGATGTTCTCCTGACACTCAATAAATACGCCGAAATATCCGCCGCTGAAACGCGGATCGTATCCGGTTGTCGTGTGCAGCCGCGGAATGCGCGAATTGATAAACATGCCTGCGACCGTCGAAAGGGCGCCAACCAGCACCATGACTTCGAAGCCGATAATCGTGTAGGGAATCCACGATGCGATGGCCTTTCCACCAGTAACGAGTGGCCAATACGTCGATGACCAGATTGCAATCCAGTAACCGAAACTCACGCCGAGCAAACCGCCGATGAGTGTGAAGTTACGAACAACGCTGACTGGCGCGTCGATCGCATCATCGATTTCATGACGAATCGTTGGCGAGTACACCGTCACTTCGCCCAACCGCTTGGTCTTGAGTTCCTTGATGGCTGCGACAGTGGTGTCGAGCTCATGAAACGCTCCGAGTACGCCTTGCATCAGTCGTGCTCCCCCGGCGTGGCTGGATCATAATCGGCGTGATTGCCATGCGTATCGACACCATGTGCGTGCGCGAATTTCGCCCTCGGCGCAATGATTTCCTTGAGTTCGGCGATTGCCATAACGGGCAAGTTCTTTACGAACAGCAAAAACCACATGAAGAACCAACCGAAGCTGCCGGCGAGGAACGACATGTCGATCCAGCTGGGCGTGTAACCACCCCATTGCCACGGCTCGAACTCGTGCGACAGCGACGGTACGACGATGACGAATCGCTCATACCACATGCCGAGGTTGATGAAAATCGAGAGGATGAAGAGCCAGGTCGGGTTGCGGCGGAGTTTCTGCGACCAGAGCGACATTGGCAGCGCCATGTTGCACAGGAGCATGATCCACGCGGCCCAATACCACTGGCCGAACACGCGATTCCAGAAAAATTCCTGATCGGCGCGGTTGCCGCCGAACCAGGCAATGAAGAATTCAATCATGTACGCACAACCAACAACCTGGCTGGTAAACAGCACAACTTTCGCGGTGGCGTCGAGGTGATTGAGGGTGATGTAGTGCTCGAGCTTAAACCATTTTCTCATGGGGATCGCAATGGTCCACACCATGGCGAAGCCAGAGAAAATTGCACCGGCAACAAAGTACGGCGGGAAAATCGACGCGTGCCAGCCTGGCGTGAGTGCCATGGCAAAGTCGAAGGAAACGACTGAGTGCACGGACAATACGAGCGGTGTTGAGAAGGCAGCGAGGAACAGGTACGCCTTCGCAAAGTGTCGCCATTCGCGATCGCTGTTGCGCCAACCCAACGAGAGAACCGACAACAATTGTTTGCGCATGGGATTCGTTTCCTTGTCGCGAAGAACCGCGATGTCGGGAATGAGTCCGATGAACAAGAACGTTGTGGAAATGGTGAGGTACGTGGAGATGGCGAACACGTCCCAAACGAGCGGTGACTTGAAGTTCGGCCACAACAGACGCCAGTTCGGATACGGGATGAGCCAGAAGAACTTCCACGGACGACCAATGTTAATGATCGGGAAGAGACCGGCGGTCATAACGGCGAACACCGTC
>JBDUAX010000399.1:0-4358 GCA_040004455.1 Gemmatimonadaceae bacterium | reverse complement strand
AATCGAAAAAAAGGACCGCGCCGCGACGAACAATACAATGGCCGGGTCCTAAAGCGCTGATGAACGATCCAATTCTCGCAAGGTGAATTCCCGCTTTGAAGTCGCAAAGAGTGCGTGGGCGTTCATTGGCGTGCTTGTCACGGTGTTCGTGGTAAGCATGGGTAGTGCCGACCCGGAACGGCGCAAATGGTTGGACCGGCGAGCGGCAGGCGCGGTACTACGAGTTTCGCGGGTTGCCGCTAGAGTAGTGTCGGCGGAGCGACATTGGCGCCAATAACAATACAAATGCTGAAGGAATAGATCTGAATGCGGGCTAGCGACCGACGCGCGCGTCTGTAACATTGCCTTGACGTGCCCAGGCGTGAAGCGCTCGAGTCACAACTCTACTCGTCTCAATTCAAACCGCATCAAACCCAACAATGTCCGATAAACCCGCTGACCAAATCGCGAGCCACGAGCCGCCCTTCAAAGAAGGTGCGACGTCCTTTGGTTCGTTCTATCCCAAGAACTACGTGTTAGCCGTTTTCAAGAGTGATGCCGATGCCGCAACCGCCGGAGCGTCTCTGCGCGCCGCAGGTTTTGCCAACGACGACGTGATTGTCGCATCTGGAAAAGAAGTGGTTGCGCACGAGAAAGAGATCAAATCGGAACAGGGCGTCTTCGCAAAACTTGGAGAGCAGTGGTCAAAACTGTACACGGACGAGTCGGCCGACGCGAACGCGCTCGTGGACTTTGCGAAAAATGGTTCAGCGTTTGTGCTCGCATACGCGCCTGAAGACAACGAAACATCGCGTGCCGGTGACTTACTGCGTAACCTTCATCCGACCGTTCTTCGCAAGTATGGCAGCCTGGCGATCACTGAGTTGCCGTAAGCAATTCAACGACTTCACAAGAACGTCGCGACTATTTCCCAAGCATTTCTCAACAGAGTTCAGACATTTGATGACGAAGCGCGTCGCACAATTTCTGACACTCGCGCTGTTTGTTTCAGTCAACGCCCACGCGCAAACGCCTCCCGATAACGCACAGGTAAAGCGCCTTGTCGATTCGCTGGGGCTAAGCTTTGTAATTACACACGGAGCGCCAGCCGTTTCCATCGCAGTCATGCGCGGTGAGCAAACGCTGGCGCTTGGCGCGTGGGGGCTGTCGGACATTGAAAACAACGTCGCCGCAACTTCACACAGTGTGTTTCGCATTGGTTCGATCACCAAACAATTCACAGCAGCAGCCGTGATGAGGTTTGTTGAGCTCAAGAAAATACGAGTCAGTGACTCCGTGGGCACATATCTCCCAACGCTGCCTGCCGCCTGGCGCAGCGTAACGGTGCAACAGTTGCTGAATCACACCTCCGGAATTCCGGACTACACGCATCTCGGAGCTCGCTGGGTGAAACGATGGGGTGAAGTAATGCCCCCCGATACAATCATTGCACTCGCCGCGAATGAGCCGATGGACTTCGCACCGGGCACTAGCTGGCGCTACGACAATTCAGGTTACGTCGTGCTCGGTATGCTGATTGAAAAACTTTCTGGCCGAAAGTGGGCAACTGAAGTTGAGGAGCGTTTTTTCAAACCGTACGGATTAACCGAAACGAGATATTGCGACACGCGCTCAATCATTGCCGAACGCGCGCATGGTTACGAGCAGCTGCAAAACGGTTTGTTTGTGAATGCCGATTTCATCGACATGAGCCAACCTTATGCAGCAGGCGCGCTGTGTTCGACGGTGGGAGATCTGGCCCGGTGGAACAGCGTGCTTGGAAATGGCAAAGCGGTTTCTGCGGCGTCGTACACGCAGATGACGACACCGCAAGGCGCGGCGGCCGATTCAAATTATGGCTATGGATTGACGCGCAGCACGTTTGAGAAACGAACGGTGATCAGACACAGTGGGAGAGTTCCCGGATTCATTTCGGACAACGCCTGGTTTCCGGAAACGCAAACATCAATCACGGTACTCACAAATTCGGGTTCGGCACGAACGGCGCAGTTGCTCAATCAAGTTGCACGGGCAACGTTTGGCGTGCCGCTTTTGCGCGTTCCAGTGCCTGTGACAATTTCCGCGCAAACGCGCGCGCAATACGTTGGCGTTTACGCCATGCAAATGGGAAGCGCCGTCGTCGATTTCGCGATCACCGATCGCAACGAACAGATATTTGCACAACTTGGCAAGCAGGCACCGAATTCTCTTGTGCCACTCGGCGACAACGTGTTCGGCGCCGGCTTCGACGAGAAATTGCGCATTACGTTCACCGTTGAAAAAGGACAAGCCACGAAGCTGACGCTGCTGCAGAATGGGATGACGCTGGTCGGACTGCGCAAGCCGAATTAGGGGTCCGGGGCTCAGATGCAACTCTTGAACTCGCGCGTAGATTGCGTGATGGGCCTTCGCAAATGAGCACGGTGCTCGTCACCGGCGGATCGGGTTTCGTTGGCAGCCACTGCATTCTGCAGCTGTTGCAGGCGGGGCACGATGTGCGCACATCGGTGCGCACTTTGAAGCGCGAGAGTGAAGTGCGCGCGATGCTTCAACATGGCGGCGTTGACGCGGGCAATCGTCTGTCATTCTTTGTCGCCGACCTGGAGAACGACGCCGGTTGGGCCGAGGCAGTTGCCGGGTGCGACTACGTATTGCACGTAGCATCGCCATTGCCGCCAGGTGCACCCAAGCACGAAGATGAATTGATTGTTCCCGCGCGCGACGGTGCGTTGCGCGTGTTGCGAGCAGCGCGCGACGCGAATGTGAAACGCGTTGTTTTCACGTCGTCGTTTGCGGCCATAGGCTATGGCTATCATGATCGATGGGTGCCATTCAGTGAAACAGACTGGACGCAGCTTGACGATGGTATTGCCGCGTATCCAAAATCGAAGACACTTGCGGAACGCAGCGCGTGGGATTTCATAGCGAAAGAAGGCGGTACCCTTGAGTTGTCGGTGATCAATCCTGTTGGCATTATGGGGCCAATTCTTGGCCCTGATTATTCGACTTCAATTGGAATGATCAAGCGTATGTTGGACGGGAATTTGAAAGGCTGTCCGAAACTCTATTTCGGAATTGTCGACGTGCGCGATGTAGCCGACTTGCACCTTCGAGCAATGACCGACGACTCCGCGAACGGCGAACGCTTTCTCGCGGTATCGGGTGACTTCATGTCGATGATTCAAATCGCCAACGTGCTCAGTCGGCGCCTTGGAGAGAAAGCGAGTCGCGTTCCGAAGAAACAGTTGCCGAATTGGTTGGTGCGCATTGCGGCGTTGCGTGATCCGGCGATTACGTCGCTACTGCCGGAATTGGGGAAGGTCAAGAACGCGACGAATCAGAAGGCGAAAGGCGTGCTGGGGTGGGCGCCGAGGTCGCCGGAGGATGCGATTGTTGCAACGGCGGAGAGTTTGATGGAGTTCGGGTTGATAGAGGCGAAAGGCAACTAAACGTGGATTGTTGTTGTCCGATCAGTTGCTACTGCGACGACACCCTCAAAGCATCAATACCCAATGGACAATTCGCCGATGATTGACAACCGCGTCACAACGAGATTTGTTCGCTTTGCGCTGATGCTGTTCGCGGCGATGCACGTGACCAGCAGAGTTTCTGCGGGACAAACCACGAACGCGGCGCCGTGGTCAATAGTCGGGCAGAGTATTCCCGATTTCGATGCGACCATTGATCGCAGTGTATTTCGAAGTGGGCAGGCAAGTGTCTTCCTTCGTTCACGCGTGCCTGAGCCAGGTGGGCCAGTCGCGTTAAGTCAGCCAATTCGCGCAAACGACTTTCGCAATCAGCGTGTTCGCTTCACAGCCTGGACGCGAGCACAAAACATCAGGGGAAATGGCATCTACGTCTATGTAAACGTGAACGGCCCGTCTGGTGCGTCGATCGCGTATGAAAAAAGCGCCAAACGATTGCTCGCGATTGCTCCGAACGCATGGATTCGCGACACAGTTTCGGTGCTGGTGCCAGCCGATGCCAACATGTTGTGGTTTGGCGCTGTGCTTGATGGCAGCGGTGAATTGTGGATTGACGATGTGTCGATTGAAAAAGTGAACGAAGACGGAAATGGTACGGCTGGTGCGCAATCAGCATCCACGGTTGGTGCATCAAGTGGCAACGTCGTTGACGGCGGATTTGAAACAACAAAGGCTATCACTGGCGTATCGCGCATTCCGCTGGATACTGCGCGCGCCGCGTCATCGGCAGGCCTTGATGCGATGATTGCGTTCGCGCGCCTCGCAGGGTACGTGCGCTTCTTTCATCCGACCGACTCGGTGGTTGCCACCAATTGGCACTACTTTCTCACCAAGGGAATTCGCGCTGCAGAAAGCGCGCCAACGCGCGACAGTCTGATAAAAACGCTTTCGAAT
>JBDUAX010000052.1:0-14810 GCA_040004455.1 Gemmatimonadaceae bacterium | reverse complement strand
ACCGAGTCATCGAAAATGTGCGCGCCGAACGCCGCGCGAAATACATTGGCCGAACGCGAAGTTCGAAGACTAGCCAACACTGCGGCGCGACTCGCGTTGGCCATCTCAAACGGTGAAAGCAAAGGGAGAGCGGCTTGCTCCTGCGTCGAAGCCGCACGACCGTCCCACATAAAGCCGCCGGTCGGACCGAGATCCTCGCTGTCGTCACCGTCGTCCTCATGGAAGTGCTCAGTGAACGGCGGCGTATCCTGCGCGTAGCGAAGCGACGGTACCGCACGAATGCCCGCACTCTTGCCAATGATTCCGCCAAGCTGCACGGGAAGCGCGTTGGGTTGGCCCCACGCATGGTTGGGGTCGTGGCACGTCGCGCACGATAGGTGACCCGATGCAGACAGCGCCGAATCGAAAAACAACTGCCGGCCGATGGTGGACAGTGTGGCGGCGCTGGGCGGTTGCGCAGGCGCACTCCCCGACCGCGCATCACTCGGCCTATCGCAGGCCGCGAATACCCCCGAAATCACGATTGCGGCGATCGCCGAGAGACATGCGTGCAATGTGCGCGAAGCCGTTCTTTCTGCGATGGCGAAACGTAAATTGCGCACGGCATCGTGGAGAAGACAGTTCACAAAACGGCTTGCGGAGGGTTCCTGCGTGTTCCAGTTGCGAAGCGTGGTGCGGGTGTCGGTGCAGGTGACCGACACAGCGTTGGTGATCGCGTATACTGCGCGTTCTGCGCGCGTCGCGGCATTTGTCGCAGCGCTGTTGGCCGTCGGCTCGTGCAAGCCAAGCAGCCAGGCGCCGTCACCGCCACCAACGGCCAGTCGGCAGGAACTGACGCAACACGTGAAGCACATCGTGGTGATCTATGCAGAAAATCGCTCGTTCGACAATTTGTTTGGCCACTTTCCGGGCGCGAATGGATTGCGCACTGTCGTTGACGCAGAGGGAAAGCCGACGCGGGCGTACGTGTCGCAAAAGGACCGCGACGGTGTGACCGTGTTGCCCACGTTGCCGAAAACGTGGAGCGGTGTAACGCAGCGCGGTGTGACGCCGGTGGTGACCGAAGCGCAGAGTGCGGGGCTGGCCAATGCACCGTTCGCAGTGGAGACCGCGTTTCAGGGGAGCGCGAATGCCACGCTCTCCACGGCGACTGTCACGCGCGATCTAGTGCACCGATTCTACCAGAATCAGATGGAGATCAATGGCGGAAAGAACGATGGATTTGCGGCGTGGACCGACGCCGGTGGACTAGCCCTCGGCAATTTCGACTATTCACAGTCGGCGATGTCGAACCTTGCGCGCGAGTTCGTGCTGGCCGACAACTTTTTTCAGGGCGCGTTTGGCGGATCGTTTCTCAATCACCAGTATCTCATTTGCGCGTGTGCGCCGGAGTACCCCAACGCGGAAACAAGCGTCGCCAAACCCAGCATCGCCGCGGTGCGGAAGAATGCATCGGGAAATTTTCTGCCGGCGCTCGTCGTCTCGTCGCGCAGCCCCGCGTCAGCCCTGGCTGGTCGTCCGGTGTTCGAAAATGATGGGAACCTCACGCCGGGCAATTACTTTGGCGACGGAAAGTTCTACGCCGTAAACACGATGCAACCGGCGTATCAGCCAAGCGGCGTAGTTCCGGCTCGCGATGGCAATGCGTTGTACGCTGACCCGACGAAAGCGACCACTCTGCCGCCGCAGATCACGCCCACGATCGGCGATCTGCTGAGTGAGAAGGGTGTGTCGTGGAAGTGGTACGGCGGATCGTGGGACGCCGCGGTTGCGGATGGACCGCGCGACGCGGCGTCACGTTTAGTGATTTACAAGTCGAATGGCAACGGCATTTCCACCGAAACCGAACGTGATTTCCAGGCGCATCATCAGCCCTTCAACTACTACGCCGCGTTCGATCCGGCAGCACATGCGGCGGCGCGCGCGGCGCATTTGAAAGACTATAACGATCTCGTTGCTGACGCGAAGCAAGGTACGCTTCCGGCTGTGTCGTTCTACAAGCCTGAAGGGATGTTCAACCAGCATGAGGGCAACGCCGATCTCGACGCTGGTGATGCGCGTATTGCTGCGTTGATCGAAACGTTGCGCGCAAGCGCACAGTGGAAGGACATGGTGATTGTCGTGACGTACGACGAGTTCGGTGGATCGTGGGACCACGTTGCGCCGCCCAAGGCCGATCTGCTTGGCCCGGGCACGCGCATTCCGGCGATCATCATTTCGCCCTTCGCTAAACGCGGTACTGTCGATCACACACAGTACGACACGGGATCGTTAATGCGATTCATCGCGAGCACGTTTCAGCTTCCGACGTTACGTGGATTGGCCACGCGTGATTCAGCGCTCGTCCGCGCTGGAGGTCGTCCGATGGGAGACCTGACGAACGCGCTGAGTTTCCGATGAGCTGAGCGGAAGCGAGTGCTTTTCGCGGACCACGTTCGTTTTCCAATCACCCACCCGTTGTCGTTGAGGTAATCGCAACAATGCGGTGGCGAAATTGTGCATCGAGAATGGAAAGCCGAAACCCAATACCAATGTCGTGCCGTGACAGATTTCTGCTTTCTCCATTTACCAGTTCAATGCGATCAAACCAACGAACATCAGAATCGGTGCGTTGATTGAGCTGAGGTATTCCAATGCCGGAGTTTGCAATGGCATGTGCCAATCGCGCTCAATTTTTTCCATTTCACCAGGCCGACGGAGGCCACCCATCATGAAGCGTTTTCACCTGCTACCGCTCATTACGGCCGTTCTTTGCGTCGTCGCGCCGCATCGTCTCCTCGCACAACAGGCGTCCCCCGGCTGGCACCTCGTGTATGCCACGGATAGCACGGGCGCTCGTGTTTCAGGTGACAAGGCCACCCTGCTGGCGGCGGTACGAGCCGGACAGCCGGTGCGGGTTGGTTGGAGCACGGTAATAAAATTGGGGGGAGATACCACCGAGATGGTCGAGTCTGTGGCGCAGGCGGCGCTGCTCACCATTTATCGAAATGAGGTGTTTGCTCAAATGCCTCCAATAATGGACCAGAAAATTTCTGATCGGGAAGCGGTTGTCACGCTCTCAGGTCAAGGGAGTGAGGGACCAGCGTGGCGCAACTTGCTGCTCGATACCACCGGCCACTTCAGGGAATCCCGTGCCATCGGCCGTGATCACAACCGTAGCACCGCCGTCTACTGGTATGTTCAGGGTACAGCCGAACAAGGTCCCGATCGATTGAAATAGAACGAGCGCTCCGCACCGCGAGAGCCCTCAAAGCCGATGATACGCAGGCCAATGTCCGAAACTGATCAAAAGTTGTCGGTCCACGAAGCGCCGGAGTGAGGAGCCACCGGTACCTTCGCAAGGTCAGCATTGGCCCGGGCCCCGCTCCTGGCCGCTCGTTCATCATGTCATCGAGAGTCTCCCATGTTCCTGGACGCGCTCACACGTCGCATTCGACGGACAGCGTCGCGCCGACGCGCCCACCGGTCGGCCGTTCGTCCCGCGCTCCTCATCATCGCCTGCTCGTGGTGGCCCACGCAATCGGCGCTTGCGCAAGCCGCCAGCCAGTCAACGACATCCAAGCTTGAAAGCACCGTCGACGCGAGCATCAAACCGGGCGACGATTTCTTTGCCTACGCAAACGGCGCGTGGCTCAAGGCAAACACAATTCCTGCGGGCAAGGAACGCTGGGCCGTGCGCGATGAGCTCAACAGCGTGGTGCCTCCGCGCATCGTGAAACTGATTGACGACGCGAATGTGGCACCACGTGGATCAAACGCCCGCAAGGTCGCCGACTTTCGCGCCGCTTACATGAACGACGCGGCCATCGAAGCCCAAGGGCTCGCACCCATCAAAAAGCAACTCGACAGCATTGGCCACCTCGAGAACAAGGCGACGCTCACACGTTTCCTGGGGCACGCCATGCCGGCAGATGTCGATCCGCTCAACGTCGGCATCTATCAATCGTCGCACGTGCTGGGCTTCGCGGTTGAACGAAGCATTCACGGCGAGAAAACCTACGATGCATTCCTTGTGCAGGGGGGACTTGGACTCGGCGATCGCGATCAGTATGTCGGCACTGACCCCCGTCTGCAGTCACTGCGCACGAAGTACCAGGACTACATCGGCCACGTCCTAATGCTGGCGGGTTTCGATCGTTCCGCCGAGCGCGCCTCGGCGGTGATGGCACTTGAGATGGCGCTCGCGCAAACACAATCCACAAGCGTCGTATCCGCCAACGATCACAACGCCGATGTCCGCTGGACGCGCGCGGACTTCGCGACTAAAGCGCCCGGTATGGAGTGGCCCGCATTCTTCGACGCAGCAGGACTGAGCAAGCAGGATGCATTCGGCGTGTGGCAGCCAGGCGCAGTGACTGGTCTCGCCGCGCTGGTCGCGTCGCAACCACTCGAGTCGTGGAAAGACTATTTGCGCTTTCACGCCATTGATCACTATGCCGATGTGCTGCCGCATGCGTTCGGTGACGCCGCCGCAGCGCTGCATGCGATAGCGAACGGACAGTCCACTCAGACACCACGCGCGCAGCGCGCACTGGATGCGACGAAATCTGCGTTGAGCGACGCGATCGGACGCATGTATGTCGAACAGTATTTTCCGGCCAACCAGAAGGCGCGGGTGCAGGCGATTGTGGGGAACGTCAGTGACGCATTTGCAAAGCGCGTTGCAGCGGTAACGTGGATGTCACCGGCCAGCAAGGCGATCGCGTTGATCAAGATCAAGTCGCTGTATGTTGGTGTTGGCTATCCGGAGCGTTGGCAGGATTATTCCGACCTCATCATTGATCCAACTGATGCACTGGGAAATGTTCGTCGCATCAATGCGCGCAACACACGTCGTGCACTGGCGAAAATCGGTCAGCCGGTTGATTTCAAAGAATGGTGGATCGCGCCACAGTCGGTCGCCGGCGTGCTCGTCTTCCAGCTGAACACGTATCAGGTTGCCGCCGCGCTGCTACAGGCTCCAAAGTACGATCCCTCGGCATCTGACGCCGCGACCTACGGCGCGATCGGCGCGATCATGGGTCATGACTTTGTGCACTACGTCGACTTACTGGGCGCCGACTACGACACCACCTTTGCCATGCGACGCTGGTGGACGGATGACGACTTGAAGAACTACAAGGCGAAGACGGAGCCGCTCGTGAGTCAATTCTCCGCCTATCATCCGTATCCGGAACTCGGCGTCGACGGCCAGTTGACGTTGCAGGAAAACGCGGCAGACCTTGCGGGCCTTGAAGCGGCGCTCGATGCGTACCACCGCTCATTGGGTGCGAAGGCCAATGACAAAGCGTATGTACGACAGCACGACCGCGAGTTTTTCATCGCGTTCGCGCAGAGCTACCGCACCATGATCGGCGAGAGCGCAATGCGTACGCAGCTCAAAACGAACGATCACGCGCCAGAAATGTTTCGTGTTTCCACGGTGCGCAATCTCGATGCGTGGTACAGCGCGTTCGACGTCGTCGCGGGTCAGCGGCTGTATCTCGCGCCCAGTGCGCGCGTGCACATTTGGTAACGTACTGATCTCGGAGAGAGCATGCGTGTTACCGTCTGTGAACTTCCGCATGAACCCTCGGCGCTCGCGCTCGCGTGGGTAGCATTGTGCGAACATGCGTTCTTGAATGCGTCGGAACTCGTGCTGCTGCCGGAGTTCGCGATGGTGGAACCGGTGTGGTACGCGGAGCACTTCGACCACGCTACATGGGAAGCGGTCGAAGCGCTGAGTAATGTGCAGCTCGCGCGACTGAGTGAACTCGGTGCCGAGTATGTGGTGGGAACGCGCCCTGTAACTATTGGGGGGCGTCGTTTCAATCAGGGCTACATCTGGTCGGCGGCGATGGGTCTCGTGCCGCTCCGAAGCAAGTTTTTTCTGCCTGCGGAAGAGGGCAGTTGGGAGACGCGGTGGTTCGACCGTGGTGATGCGGCATTTCCCGCGTTTCGCGCAGGCAAGCTGTCGTTCGGTCTCAACATCTGCACCGAGCTGTGGGCGCTCGAAACGTACGGAGCGTACGCGGCGCTTGGGGTGCAGATCATCATGTCGCCGCGCGCGACGGCCGCTGCGACGACATCGAAGTGGTTGTCGGTGGGTGTCGTGGCTGCGGTGCGATCAGGTGCGTACAGTGTGTCGTCCAACCGACTCGATGCGTCGGGTGCCTGTGGTGGCGTCGGCTGGATTATTAGTCCCGATGGCAAGGTGCTGGCACGCACGACGCCGGAGGTGCCGTTCGCCACGATGAACATCGACCTGACTGCGTCTATGGCGGCGCGCGCGGCGTATCCGCGTTACGTGTTCAGCGAGACGAATGACTAAAGGCGTCGTGCGAACGCCAATGCGCGAAGTGTAAGGCCATAGGGTCGCTCATGATCTTCGTGAAGCGGTCTGCGTTGTTCATTCTGTCCTGATAGCTCTTATAATATTTTTGTCATCGCCACTGTAATTCAGTTCAAGGCTATCCACCTTGCCAGATAGATTTCTTGTAAACTTTATGGATGAATGGAAGAAGGCCAATGCCTTGAATTCGTCTTTTTGCGACCAGACAATCTCAGTTTTCGGAGCAAAGGACAAGGTCATGTAAACCTGCGAACCTTCATTTTCAATTTGCAAAGAAATGTTGTCGTAAGGCCCGCCTACATACGTTTGAAGTTTTTCCAAAATAGTGCCCTTAAATTTCAGGTCGTAAGTTCCGACGTACTCTTTTAATACTTTTTCCGGAACGGCTCCTGTGAGGACTTCCTCAATCACTACATGAAACTCCATTTGTTTGCCCGTATCTTTTTCTACGACCGGACGAATGATTTGCTGTTGTTCCTCATGTGTGAGCTGATTTAATGGCCCGTCTGTTTTATTCCGTTCTTCACCTTCGAAATACATCTGTGTCGCGAGCTCATGATACCCCCTTTTGGAAACTTTGAAATGAATATGGCGAGCCCTGTCCGAATACAGTCCCGGAATAATGGTCGTGAACCGGTACTCTCCTTTTGAATTTGTTATTGCTTGTCCCCATCCCTGAAAATTCGGATCCTCCTGGCCATGCGTATCAAACTCGTGCCTGTATTTTCCATAATGGTTTGCCGACCAGATTTCGACGATCGCTGATGCAACAGGCTTACAATCTTTGCGTGTGATGCTGCCGAAAACAGTAAGCAACTGGCCGATTGCTACACCTTGCTGACCTTTTATTCTTGTCAAATCAACATCATGATCAGGCTGCGTCCTGTACTTCATTGCAGGGTAAGGTCCCAGTTCCTGCACAGGCGTAACTTTACAATCGGCCGCATTCGCGCTGTCAGACGACGTGATAAAGCTGGCTCCGAGAAGACTCCCGCCCACAGAAGTTCCCAGATGACTCAAGAATGTTTTTCGGTCTATTTTTTTCATCGCCCTTCCACTCCACAAAATGGTTCGCAGCAAGTACTCGACATCACGTTCCGCTGCTACACGTGCACCAATGCGCAGCCCGCGTTCTGCGACCGTGCGAGACCGAAGATGCCAGACGGTACAGCAAACGCTCCGGCGACCAGGTTTCCGCGAAGCGTCGTATGAATTTCCTCCGCCGATTGATTCATTCTGGCGGCGAGTCGCTTCGACAAATTCGTCAGCGCAAAGTCGCAGACAAGAATGCTGGCGCCTTCGCGCTGGAGGTCCGCCAGACAGGGTAACGTGACCCCCGGCGCCGGATCAGGTGCGCGATACCAAAATGGATTGCGTTCTGCGGGTTGCGACGTTGTCGGATCGGCGAGCTTGTACTCGACACCCAATCCGAAGCGCTTCCACATCGCGTCGCTTAATGCGGCGGGGACCGCCTGCGTACGAATATTCACCACGATCTGCGCGACATACCGCGCGGTGCCGTACGCAGCCGCGCAATTCTTCAGGTAGCGATCCGCGAGTTCCACGATGATGGGATCTGCCGGACTGCCCAGACTTGGCCAATCGAATACTGCACGATCGGTGGCCGTGGCGAGCTTCGCGATCCATGAGAGATCCCACTCCGACTCGGCGTCGGGAGTTGCTGCATGAGGTAACGCTGCCGCGACAGCGAGTGATGACGGGGCCGCGCTGACCAGAGCCGCGGCCGATGCAGCACGCCCGATCTGCTTTACGAAGGCGCGCCGCGACGGTGAATTGTCACTTGGTGTCATTGGCGACTTGTTTGAGAGGGTTTGAGTGGTTGCACACGTAGTATTGCGCTGCAGTGGCTCAATTAGGGAGCGCGGGACGAATTGTCGACCTCAACCCCCGATCCAACCAACCTCGCGCTCGTCCGCAGACTCGGCAAAGTCTACTTCTTTCGATTGCTCACTCTGGGCCGCGCGTATGCTCTCACCGGACAGACCGACAAGGCGCGCGCAAACTTTTCTGCACTCTGGATTCTGCACCGAGTTGTGAGCGTTCGTGCTGCTGGTGGCGTCGGCTGGATTCAGTCTTTGTGGTGATTGGAAGCGGCAGTGATAAGGCGTGTGGACGCCGAGCTGTTTTGCGCTCAATGCGAACGCGCGCGAAAGGGAAGTGCGCTTGGCGCAATCCGGAACGTTTCCGCGCGTCGGGGTCTTACGTCACCCCACTTCAAACCATTCTGTGAGAGTAAGCCATGTCTGAGGACCGAAGCGCATACAAGCATGATGCGAGCGACAAGAAGCTCGACCATTCTGCCGCCGCCGAAGAGGCCATCGAAACGAAGGAAACTACGCACGCACACGCAGGGCACGATGAAGAGAAGATTCGCAAGCACGACGACGTCGGAAAAGATCGCCTGTTCGAAGGGCGAATACAGCGTGACGATGCGGATAAAGAAAGCGACAGGAATCGGCTGGAAAAGGATGCTGAGCGTCATCACCATAGTGCAGATGAAGTGGGGACGATTTCGGATACGGATCAACACAAAAAGAAGTAGGTGTGATGAAGTAGGCACTTTCAGCGACTGCGTTCTCACCATCGTCAATCACGTCAATCGGAACGTGCCATCGCGGCCTCGTTTCGCGTATTGAGGCGAAGCTGTTCGCCATGCTCCGTGGGTTCGACGGAGAACACCACTTGCTCTGCGTGGCGGTCGTTCGTCATCGCGATGTTCACGTGACCTCGCACCTCCGTTGCCGCCGCCAGTGATCACGCTTTCTCCCGCACCGACCTCCGCCGACTGCCCGACCCGCTTCCCGACACCCTTCGACCGCGCCGCCGTGCACCCGTTAGCTCGGCGTTCGGCTATGGCGCTCATGGACACGTTGCAGTCGCACCACGCGCTGCCATGGCGCCTTCACGAACCGGGTAACGGGAAAATGTTCGGGGTGCTCGTGGTCGCCGCAGCAGACGGCACCATCGGCTACCTGCGCGGCTTCTCCGGCATGGTGAATGGACAATGGGAGATTGACGGCTGGGCGCCTCCCGCATTCGATCGGCAAACGCGTGACCGCGTGTGGATTCCCGGTGAGGCGGAAATGCTGGAATTCGCCGCGCGGCGCGCAACGCTGATTGCCAGTTTGCCCGATCACGCGGACGCGGCGGATGCGTTTCGACTCAATGCCGCCGTCCGCACGCTCGACGAAACACGAACTGCGCGTTCGCGGGTGCTGATGGCAGAGATCCAGGACAGCTACCACTTCCTGAATGCGCGGGGTGAGACCCGTTCGGTGCGAGAACTGTTCGCGCCTGCCGAGCCGCCTGGCGGGGCGGGCGATTGCGCGGCGCCAAAGTTGCTTGCAGACGCGTATCGGCTGGGGCTGAAACCCTTGGCACTCGCGGAGTTCTGGTGGGGCGCGCCCTCCACGACTGGTGATCGCCGCGCGGGGGTGTTCTACGCGGCCTGTCGCGGCAAGTGTTTGCCAATTCTCACGCACATGCTCGATGGGCTGCCGGTCGATCCGCCACCGTTCTTTGGTTCGGCAGCGATCGATTTTACGGAACCCGCTGTCGTTTACGAAGACGAGCAGTTGTTCGTGGTGAACAAGCCCAGTGGATTGCTCACCGTACCGGGGCGCGGCGCCTCGCTGCAGGATTGCGTGGTCACTCGGCTTCGCGTGCGCTACCCCGATGCGACGGGCCCTCTCGTTGTGCATCGCCTTGATCTCGATACATCAGGGTTGCTGTTGTGCGCCAAGGACCTCTCGACGGCCAAGGCGCTGCAGCGACTGTTCTCGCTGCGCGAAATCGATAAGCACTATGTGGCGTGGCTGGATGGAATCGTCGCAGTCGATCACGGGCACATCACATTGCCGATTCGCGTCGACGTGGACGACCGGCCGCGAAACATTCACGATCCCGTGTTTGGCAAACCGGCCGACACGGAGTGGCGCGTGATTTCGCGAGAGCATGGACGCACGCGGGTGCGGTTCACTCCGCACAGTGGCCGCTCGCATCAGCTCCGCGTACACGCAGCGCATCCGGAGGGGCTTGACGCGCCCATTGTGGGTGATCGGTTGTATGGGCGAACCGCGCCCGGTGACGACGAGCGTTTGCTGCTGCACGCCGAACGGCTGGCGTTTGTGCATCCGGTGACCGGTGTGTCGCTGGTGGTCGAGCAACCGGCGCCGTTTTGAGTTCAGTAGCTTACGACATGCCTGACTCCCCTGTGCCCACGACACTGCACCATGCCGAGTTGGTCTTGACGACGGCCGAGTGGCAGGCGCGCGCGTCGGCGCATTTGGAGCGGGTGCAGCGGTGGACGCGGCCGCGTCGAGAGCGGCGTTCACGTCGGGAAACGCATCCCGTCTACGATTTTCTGTTTACCTACTACCGCTATTCCGGCGGGAAGCTGGAGGCGTGGCATCCCGATCCGCACGAGCGCCTCGTTGATAGTGCGGAGGCCCGCGAGCGTTTCAGCGGGCCGGCGTATTCTGTGGCGGACGGCGTGATTCGGCGGAATGTGAGCGCTCTCGCGGCCGCTGAGCGCAAGACACTCGAACACGTGCTGCACGTGCTAAGCGCAACGCAAGAGCGCCCGGCGAACTTCGGATGTTACGGCATGCACGAGTGGGCGATGGTGTATGGCGGCCACGAGGTGCGTCACGCCGAGATCGCGCCGCTCCGGCTACCGCAGGCGCACGTGGATGCGTTTGTGGAGAGTCGCCCGGTCGTGTGCAGCCATTTGGATGCGTTCCGATTTTTCGCCCCGGCTGCGCAGCCGCTTAACCGCGTTGCGTTGGAGTGGTCAGCGCGGCATGGGGCCGAGCAGCCCGGGTGCATTCACGCGAACATGGATCTCTATCGGTGGGCGTACACGTCGATGCCGTGGATTGGCAGCGAATTGTTGTGGGATTGTTTTGAGCTCGCGGTGCAACTGCGGGTGCTCGATATGCAGGCCGGTCCGTATGATTTGAGCGCGTTGGGGTTCAATCCGGTGCGGGTGGAGACGGTTGAAGGAAGAGACGAATATCAGCGGCGTCAGCGGGAAATGGGTGGGCGTGGGAGTGTCCTGAGGGCGCGGTTGATTGAGGTTGTGGGCGCGGTCCTGCAAAGAAGTTGAGGGTAGAGGGATCGGGTACGGTCGACGGGCCGTTTGCAATCACCTGAACGATACTCTTCGAGATAGTTCATCATTCACATTGCGTAATGTCTGACTCTCCGTATCGCCAGCTCGATCAAACTCAGATCGTCGCGACGCTTACGCGACTGCGTGAGCGCATTGCCGAACGCTTTCCTGCAGCCAGCCTGGGGGGTGTTTCTCAGGAATTGCTCACGCTGACCAATGAAGCGACTGATACCATTGCCTACCTGCGCCGGCCGCTCTGGATACTCCGCATTGCCGTTGGGACGGCCATTGTCGGGGCCGCGTTTGTGTTGTTCATGGCATCAAAATCGGTACGCATTCCCGTTGGAGTGAGTGGTGTATCCGAGTTCTTTCAAGGCATTGAAGCCGCGATCAACGATCTCATTTTCTTCGGACTTGGCGTGTTTTTTCTGGTAACCGTTGAAATGCGCATCAAACGCCGCCGCGCTCTCAAGGCCCTGCACCAGTTGCGCAGCATCATTCACATCGTGGACATGCACCAGCTCACGAAGGACCCTGAGCGCCTGATGTCGCCGCAACGCGATACGGCATCGTCGCCCGAGCGTTCGATGACACCGCCTGAGCTGGGCCGATACCTGGATTACTGCAGTGAGCTTCTGTCTGTCACCAGCAAGGTCGCCGCACTCTTTGCACAGTATTTCAAAGATCCGGTGGTGCTGGTTGCTGTGAATGACATTGAATCTCTGGCGGCAGGCTATTCGAGCAAGATCTGGCAGAAGATCACGCTGTTGGAGCGCGTGTCAACTCGCTTGCGGGAAAAATAAAAACACCTGCGAAAAATTCGGGTGAAACGACCAATTCTCTCGCGACAACGTGAAATCGCGATCACGAGTCGCGCGCCAGGCCTTCCGCCACTGCAACATACGTGGCGACGAGCCGTTGCATGGCGCGCTTCCCCGCGGTGGAAGCGAGCAACACTTCAACCACGACCGACGCGTCGAGAACGATTGCTGTCGACGAATGATTGCTGATCACTGAAGCGATAGCCGACGCAACTACCGCGCGTCCCTGGCGTCGCGAAGGATCTCAACGGCCGAATAGTGCTTGCGAATTGCCCAGCGAAGCCGTATCAAGGGCAACGGTACACGGTTCGCCCGTTTTCTCGCTCGTAGACCGGAGGCTTCCATGCTCAGCAGTCTCGTGCAATGGCTCGACAGCGTTGGCTCGGTTGTGTTCTGGACCTGCCTGGTTGGCCTCGTGGCGGTTAACGGCGTAGCGGCGACGGCTTTTTTCACTCGACGCAGTCGGGAAATCGTGAACCGGTGGACCGCCCCGGTGCTCGCGGCCAACGTGCTCCTGATCGGCACCGGGGTGATGGTTCCTGCAGTCACGTACGTTGCCCGTGCAGCAGCGGTAGCTCTGGCTCCGGCCGCTGCGGAACGCTTCGCCGGCAGCATTGAGCTTGGCGCGCCAAAGTGAGCTGGCCGCGCTGAATTGCGGGCTCTTTCCGTATCATCGCGCGGTCGACGATCATCACGCGTGGATTCTGACGTACGGGTTGAGCTGCTGGGTGAGTTTGTTGGAGCTGGGCTTGTCATACAGCCCGCGATCTATCCGTCTGAGAGTTTGGACGTTCGTCAACCGCTGCAGCGCCTTGTCTATGGCGTCTCGCGAGGCCATATCGCCAAAATCGGTCGGAGTCCAAACCCCTCGGTCCGGTCCCACGCCGATACGGCTCAGAATGTCGGTGCTCAATGACGGCGCGAATTCCATGAACGACACCAACACTGTCAGAGCTCCAGACGGTGACCGGACGCGCCCTTCCCTACCGCCAGCCCAACGCCGGCGCGACATGCTTCAAAATCGATTCAATCACGTGCACGTTGTATGCGACGCCGAGCGTGTTGGGTACCGTGAGCAGCAGTGTATCGGCTTCGGCGATGGCTTCATCGCTTTTGAGTTCTTCGATTAACACATCCGGTTCGGCAGCGTACGACCGGCCGAACACGGCCCGCATGTTATCGATGACGCCGATTTGATCAACGCTCCCATCGCGACCGAAGTACGCGCGGTCCTGATCGTTCATCAGCGCGAAAATGGATCGTGACACAGACACACGCGGCTCGCGCGCATGCCCGGCATCGGCCCAGGCCTTCCGGTAAACGCGTATTTGACGCGCCTGCTGAACGTGAAAGGGCTCTCCCGATTCGTCCTGCTTAAGCGTTGAGCTTTGCAGGTTCATGCCGCGCTCTGCCGCCCACACTGCCGTTGCGTTCGACGACGAGCCCCACCAGATACGTTCGCGCAAACCTTGGGAATACGGCTCGAGCCGAAGCAATCCGGGCGGGTTTGGAAACATTGGTCGTGGATTGGGTTTGGCGAATCCTTTTCCCTCAAGTAGTTCGAGAAAGGTCTCGGCGTGATGCCGACCCAACTCGGCATCCGACCCTCCTTGCGGCGGCGCATAACCAAAATGACGCCACCCCTCGATGACCTGCTCGGGTGAACCGCGGCTGATGCCCAGTTGCAACCGCCCGTTGCTGATCAAGTCGGCCGCGCCGGCGTTCTCGAACATGTAAAACGGATTCTCGTAACGCATGTCGATGACGCCAGTACCAATCTCGATGCGAGAGGTCCGTGCTCCAACGGCCGCGAGAAGAGGAAACGGCGATGCGAGTTGCTGGGCGAAGTGATGCACGCGAAAGTAGGCGCCGTCTGCACCGAGCTCCTCCGCCGCGACAGCGAGTTCTATCGACTGTTGCAGCACATCGCGCGCAGACTGCGTCGCCGATTGGCGCGAGGCGCTCCAATGGCCAAATGACAGGAAGCCGATCTTTTTCATGTTGCGAAGATAGCCGTTCAAGCAAGCCCAAGGACAATCACGCCGAGACGCGTCGTTCGCGAAACGCAGTTACGTTTGCGGCACGTTGCCCGACACGTTTGCACCTACTCCCAAGGTTCCCATGAGCGATTCGGATTCGTCCGCGCCTTCCGACATCTCAAGACGCCGTTTCCTGCAAGTCACGGGCGTCGTTACTGCAGCGAGCCTCGCGGGCACCGCATGTAACACGCCGGCAAGCACGGGTGCTTCCGTTGCAACAACGGACAGTACCGCATCAGAATCCGGCGCGCGCGGTACGCCGATTTCGGTCGATGTCTGCGTCATCGGAGCAGGATTCGCTGGCCTCGCGGCCGCACACGCCGTCAAGGCAACGGGCAAGACCGTGATGGTACTCGAAGCGCGCGATCGTGTCGGTGGGCGCACGCTAACCATTCCGCTTACTGGGGGCGGCTGGGTTGACGAAGGCGGTCAATGGGTTGGCGCTGGTCATGATCGTTTTTATCACTGGATCAAGGCGACGGGAA
>JBDUAX010000051.1:0-14815 GCA_040004455.1 Gemmatimonadaceae bacterium | reverse complement strand
CAACCTCAAGGCCGAAATCGTTTACGTAAATCGGAAGAACAAATCGGTGTTGGCGTTGGTCGACAACAACATCGCGGCCAACTGGCGTCCGTTGCATAACGTGCAGTTGTTTGACGGAAACCAGGCAGTGGTTGGGCCGAATGGTTTGCCGCTGGTACTGCCCACGATGTATGTGCGCGTCGACAGCCTTCGCGCGCGAATCAAGTTCGGCACCGGCAATCAGGTGCCAGGTTACGTGAAGGCCGACACGCTGGGCATGAACGCTTCGTTTGTGCAGGATCTCGTGTTGCGCCCTGTCGACGACGCGAAGCGCGATTACGGTCAGGTACAGGCAGTGCTGACGGGCACCTATCCGACATGGTCGTTCAACGCGTCATTTGCTTTCACGAACCTCGTTGGCAACCTGTTCAGCGTAAACGGCTACTTCAATCCGGAAGGACAGGAAGCCGGCCCGTTTGTCGATCCTAACGTCGCACTCAACTACGATGGCAAGCTTCCGAATTACTCGCCAATTGAATTGAAGTTTCGCGCTACGACGCAGTTGCCGTGGAAACTCGAAGGTGGCGCTTTTGCGAGCGTCATCAGCGGTGATTACTGGACGCCCACGTACACGGTGCCGCGCTCAACGAACTATCGCATTACCGATTCACTCGGAACGCGAGTCGATTTGCCGGCCGGTTTGTTTGCAGGCATCAACGGCGAAGAAATTTTTGTCGAGTCGCGCGGCAGCCGCCACCTCGATCCGCAAGGAACTCTCGACCTCCGCGTGCAACGCGCATTCCGCTTCAAGAAAACAGATTTGGTTGTGGGTGCCGAGTTGTTCAACACATTCAATGGCAGCGCGATTACCGAGGTAAAGACGTCGCTCAATAATCAATCATCAAGCGATCCGTCATCGCTATTCAAGGCCGTGCGCTTGCGGCAGAATCCCATGACGGTTCGCTTGAGCACGCAGATCAAGTTCTAGACAGTTTGTTGTTTGTTATGGTGAACCGGAGCGCTTGAGAACTTGCTCCGCCTCCTTCCGCAGTGACTCCGCCTCTTTAGTCTTTCCATTCTTCGCCAGCACTCGCGAAAGCGTGAGCTGATCACCCGCAGCGTCGGGATGGCTTATTCCAAGAAGGCGTCGTTTGGTGGCGACGCCTGCCCGCAGCAACGATTCAGCGGCCACCGCGTTGCCAACGAGCGAATGCGCATAGCCGAGGTTTACTGCGCTGTTCGCGGTTTCCGGGTGTTCAGGGCCATACAACGCGAGATGCGCATTGTAGGCTTCCTGATATAGTGGCAGCGCATCGACATAGGAATGTTTGTCGCGCAGCACGTGCCCCAGGTTGCGCGCCACTTGTGCCACGCGCGATGCATCGTGTGGAAGGTACGCGCGCTCCGATTCGAGCAGATTGCGCAACACAACTTCCGCGTCGGTTAGCCGCCCCTGTTGGCGCAAAGCTGAACCAAGGATACTCATTGCCGATGCGATATCGCTGTGCGCCGTATTGCCAACTCGGTTGAAGATCGACAATGCTTCGCGCGTTTCAGCTTCCGCGTCTTTTGCGCGTTTCTGATTGAGCCGAACGTTCGCAAGATAGAGCAGCGCTGCGCCGACCGACGAATCGGCCGGCCCCTTCGCGCGTCGCCACAATTGAACCGCTTGTTCCGCCAGATTTCCTGCGCGTTCCAGGTCGCCAAATCCGAAATAGGCTGGTGCCATCGCGCCATACAATTGCGCGAGTATTTCCGGGCGATCGCTCAACTGCGACGCTGCATTTGCGGCACCACGATCCAGCACTTCGCGCATGTTCGGTACGCGCCCACTCGGCTGGTACGGATCGGCGCTTGAAATCACGTCGGTCAAAAATTCCGTGACATCAGTTGCCTTGTCGCGTTCCGCGGTGAGCGTCTTGGCCTGCGCAAGCAACTCGTCTGCCTGCGCGCGAAGTCGGCGTGATTGAACGAACGTGACGGAAGTGAAAGCGACGAAGAGCGCGACTCCTGCAACAGTCACAACACTGCCAATTGGATGCCGCGAAATGAGTTTTCGCAGGCGATACGTGGCCGTATCGGGGCGTGCGAGAACCGGTCGACCTTCCAGGTGCCGTCGCAAATCGGCAGCGAAGGCGTCGGCGGTTGGGTAACGACGCTGCTGATCGGCATGCAAGGCGCGCGCAACAATGACGTCGAGATCGCCGCGCAATTGTCGTTCAATCCTGCTCGAGGTGCTGCGTCGCGCGCGCACAACGCGCGCAACAAAATCGGGTTCGGTGGTATCGCTTTCGGGACGTGCGAACACAACCGCCGATGCACGCATTCCTTCGCGCGGCAATTGTCCGGTCAGCAAAACGTGCAACAGGACACCGAGCGAATAGATATCGGTGGTCGTTGATGGCGCTGCACCCTGCAGTTGTTCCGGCGCCGCATAGGAAACGGTCATGGGTTGCATACCGGGGCGCGTGAGCAGCGAATTCTCCGGTTCCGCATCGGCCAGTAGCTTCGCAATACCAAAGTCCAGCAATTTTGGGTCGCCGCTATCGGTTACAAGAATGTTGGCCGGCTTGAGATCACGATGCACAACCAGTCGCGCGTGCGCGTGTTGCACCGCCTCGCACACTCGGCAAAACAGTGCGACACGTGCCGCAATTGAAAGCGTGCGTTCGTCGCACCACGAATCGATTGGCGCGCCATTCACAAACTCCATGGCGAACCACGACTGGCCGTCGCTTACGCCGCCATCAAGAAGCCGCGCAATTGACGGATGTTCGAGCGCCGCGAGAATGCGTCGTTCATCGCGAAAGCGGCGCACGCCAACCGCATCAAAGGAGATGGCACGATGCATGAACTTGATGGCCGCCTTCATTGGCATTTCCAGATCAGCACGTTCAGCCTGATACACCGTGCCCATGCCGCCGCGTCCAATTTCCCCGAGTACGCGCCACGCGCCCACGCGACTGCCAATCTCTAACCCGGCTTCTACGTCAAACGGCGTGTTCAGAAACCCGCTGTCATCTTCGCACGCACCGAGCCACGCGATTGCTGCGTCGTACATGGCATCGTTTCCGGCGCATCGCTCCGCCAACAGTGCGCGGCGTTCCGCTTGAGGTGCGTCGAGCGCTTCGTCAATCAAGCCTTCGAGTTCTTGCCAATTGCTGATCGACGAAGCATGTAACGGCTTCACAGGTTCTCGTCACCCTGCAGAATTCCCTGCAACCAACCACGCGCCTTGGTCCAATCACGGCGCACAGTTCGTTCGGTCACCGATAGGGCTTCTGCGGTTTCAACTTCGGTCATACCACCGAAGTAGCGACACTCGACGACCTTCGCGAGTCGCGGCGACAGCGTCGCGAGTTCAACGAGCGCGTCATCAAGTGCCACCAGCGAATCATCACGTGAACCGGCCGGCGCAAGTGCTTCATCGAGCGTAATTGGTTGTTGGCCGAGTCCGCGCTTTTCAGCGTGGCGTTTGCGGACGTGGTCTACCAACACGCGCCGCATTGATCCGGCGGCCGACGCCAGAAAGTGTGAGCGATTTTCCCAACTCGTTTTGCGCTGCGTCACCAAACGCAGAAATGCTTCGTGCAATACCGCGCGCGTGTCAAGCGTCGCCGCGTTTTTCAATCTCAAACGCTCGCGACGTGCGATGAGCAGCAACTCTGCATAACAATCAGTCGCCAGCGAGTCGAGCGCACTGCTCGGCGGCGGCGAGAAACTGGCGCCCGGGAGTTCGTTGGTCGGAAAAACTGTCATAGTCACCTCCTCGTCGTCGAGGTGCGAATTGAAATTGAAGTGCTGAGACACCTATAGCCAAGATGCGCTGCCCGAGATGAACCGGCAATGTCCGGTTTCGAGAAATTCCGCCGCGATAGGAAGAGATGACTGGTTGCGAACCCGTAGCCATGACCAACCCCCGCGAGGCAGCGCCATGGGTCGTGAATTTCTTGATGAGGCAAACAACGCCGAACTAGAGCTGGATGCGCGACGTACTCCAATACGCATCAGTATCAGGCGACCCGATGATCTGCTCGTTGGTGAAGTGACACTATACAATTTTCACGTGACCGGATCGCCCCCCGATCTGTCGCGCGAGAAGGACAATGAAACGGCAACGCTGGTATTGCAGCTACCGCCGCAGAGTTTTGGCGAACAAACCTACCTCGATGCAACGGGTCCCGAGGTGAAGGTCGACAACAACTCGAATGACAACTCGCCTAGCGATGATCAGGAGTTCAGGGACAAGGAGCAACAGGGGAAAGACGATTCCGGCAGTGCTGGTCCGCTCAAAAACATCGCGAGTCCGGGCGATCCCCAACCGAAACTCGGTGAAACGCGGATTCGAATTTCAGGACCGAGCCGAATGGCGTTTGTGATGCCGGCCAATGTCAATCGAATTCCGTTCACCATTGAAGGAATTTTGAACGCATGCCGCAATTGGCCGCAAGCGCGTGTGCGTTCGGCAGCTGGAACGACTTCTTCATCACAATCAAATTCCCGTAGTAGTAGTTCCAGCAGTAGCGCGGCGGAGACTTTTACGTCGTTCGTGAAGTCGAGCGAATTCATTACTGGGCAGCGAAGCTACATCGTCGCACTCAATGAATTGGCGCCGGGTGTAGAAGTTGCGGTTACCGCCGCGGGAAAGCGCGTTGCCGACAAGATTATGGCGTCGTATGCAAAAGTTGGCACGTCTGGAATGGCGGCAATGCAGACGGCGATTCAGTCGGAAGTAGCCACGCTGAGTGCAAAATTCGGCGCGTTGAAGGCAACAAATGGCAGTGCATTGCTGACGATGGCAATTGTGTATCAAGCGGCGATTGATTTATCGACGTTGCAATTCGCCGATACGCCAGGATTTCAGGCCCAAGAACAAATTCCGCCGTTGATGGTACTCGGCGCTCCATTCCGCCCGGGACTCAGAGTTACGGCGCTCGAAATACCGTATCGGTTGGTCATTTCGCCAATTGCGGCTGCGCAATTTGCGCACAAATCAACGGCGATCGCGCAGCAGGGTCGCAATGAGTTGTGGCACACGCGCATTATGGGCGATAGCAACGCTTACGAGCGCGACAGTGCAAGCGAGTTTCGCGCAATCTGGTCGGAGGATTACGCAATTGATGTAGCGAACGTGCTGACCAAGCCATTTCGCATGCCGCTCGATCCACAAGACCGAAAAATGCTGGTGCAGCTGACAACTGGTTACGACGAACACACCAGGGAGAACAAGCAGTACAACCCGAAGCCCGTAAGCGCCAAGCGCATCGTGCTTTCGTCGCTCGGTGGCCTGTTGGATGCGGATGCCAATTGGAACAAGCGTCCTGACACCGTTGATGTCGAATCGTGGCGACACATGATGTCGATGGGGCGCGATCACTATGTACGCGTTGTGTATTCGGGATTCCTGTTGCCGTTTGGCCACGCGGCGTCGCTCATCAAGGTCACCGAGCGGAAATTTGAAACGACCGGTGACAATGCGCTCAGCAAACGCATCGCGATTTTGCGGCAGCGCTTTTTTCTCGTGGTTCGTGAGCCCACCAAGATTTTTGATGGTTCCTATCACATCACCGGTGGACATCCGTTTCCATTTACATCGGTCGAGCTGCTCACGCGTGTGACGCCCAATCTCGTGGCGCCCGACGATCCGAAATGCAAGGCGATCGAGAATAACAATGTGTACGGCCTGTACGACGCGACTTTTGGCGTCACCAACGGGCTCACGCCGCGCCAGTTATTCTGGCCGAAGTTGACCGCCACCACACTCGGTGATTTCAAGTTTGACATCGCAGCAACCGATCGTGCAGGCAATCGGATAACATTTGCAATGCCACTGCTGTTCATGAGTGAAGTTGCAAACAATGGCGTGCTCACATGGAGCGGCGCACAGCAGAACATCATGGGCAACGTGGTGTTGTCGTACAACGCTGAAGGGCCAGTGCGGCGGCAGGTGCTGTTGAATGGCACGAACGTGTGTTACGCACCATTCGACGATACGCGGGAAGGCGATCCGCGCATTCCAACAGACTGGCTCCAATTCAAAGCCGGACCGGTGTCATCAAAGTCTGCGACGCGCATCAACACGTATCCAGAGGTTGACCAGGCGCGCGTAGCGCTGCGGGCGCTGCAACGAATTCTCAACAACAACAGCGCTACTGCTGCCGTTCACTATCCCGATATCTATCGGGATCAGGGGTTTAGCGGAACAAACACTGGCGAAGTATTTCTGGAGCTGTACCCACCGAACACTTCACTCGATGTGAAGTTTGGGCCGAGTACGCAAGCGGCGAGAACGGATGTTGTGGGCGCGGTTGCGGCGCCGACAATGGGAATTCAGGGTCTGTCGCGACTGAGCGGGTTGGTTGGCGACGTTGCCAAGGTTGCAACCAATCAGTTCAACGCCGCGACGTTCTTCGGCGATGCCCGCATACTCGGCAGCATCAAACTGAAAGAAATCGTGACCGGAATAGTGCCGGTGACCGGGCCGAACGCACCCAAGTTTGTCTCACGCGATTTGCCGAGTTCGGGGTCAAACCCCGCACGCAATGAGTCGCGGTACGACTGGACCACGCACCTCACCGGCCCCGATTCCACCAATGTGTTGATCCCGAATGCCGATCAAAGTTCGGGGTCGTTGTTCAATATGCTCGCGGTTACAACAACAGCCGTCGATTCGCCAGGATCGTCAACTGCAACCGCTACGGCGACTATCAAGAATTTCAACGTCAATCTTTTCCAATTCATCATTCTGTGGTTTCGCGAACTGACGTTTACCACTGAGAATGGAAAGAAGCCACGCGTAAACGTCGATTTGCATCCGCAAAACGCCGTGCGCTTTGGTGGACCGCTGGAGTTCGTGAATGAGCTCAAGAAGTTGTTGCCCGGAAACGGCTTCTCCGATCCTGCGGCGCTGTCGGTTACACCCAGCGGAATCAGTGCACACTACGCGTTGACGATTCCCAATGTGCAGGTGGGAATTTTTGCGCTGTCAGGCGTGTCAGTTGGCGCGCGATTCACCCTGCCGTTCGATGTGCAGCCAATGGAAGTCGGTTTCAATTTTGGTGAACGTGAGAATCCGTTTTCGCTCACGGTTTCGCTTTTGGGTGGTGGCGGCTTTCTGTCAATTGGAATTGGTGCCGATGGCGTTCGCGAAATCGAAGCTGCACTCGAAGCCGGAGCGAAAGTCGCCATCGATTTGGGAGTGGCATCGGGGTGCGTCGAAATTAAAGCGGGTATCTACTTCCATTGGTTGGCACCCAGCGAAGGGGAAGACGGTCAAGTTGAATTGTCCGGCTATGTGCGGCTGCATGGGGAGCTCGACATCATGGGAATCATTTCCATGTCGCTCACATTCAACCTGCAGCTGGGCTACGACAAAATTGGACATCGCTCTTCGATTTTCGGGGAAGCAACGCTGACCGTAGAAATCGAAGTGCTCGTGTTCAGCGGCGAAGTAACTGTGCGTTGTCGTCGTGAATTTGGCGGTTCATACGCCGATCCGACTTTCCTGCAATTGATGCCGGGTACCAGCACCTGGTCTGATTACTGTCTCGCTTTCGGAGCGGAGTAAGTTCGATGCCAACCCAATCGATCATTTTCACAGCGTTGCCAAACGGCGTTTCGAGCGACGGCAAACTGAAACTCTCGGTACTTGTTTCCCCGCGTCTCGATCCGGGAAGCGCGAGCGGCGAGTTGCGCGCGTTTGAGGATTTCAAGACTTGGCCGAAAACAATAAGTGATGCGCAAATAACTGTCGACATTGGCGCGACGAAAGTTCGACTAACAGCCGCAAACATTGACGGCACGATTGGCACACCTGATGCCGCGACCTGGAGCGCGCTGTTTCCACTGGAGACATTTGTTCGTGCATTTGAAATGCGTGATCGCCGCAACAACGCAGTGGTGTCGTACAATACCGCGGCTATCTACGACGCAGTGCGAAGGGTTTATGCCAAGCTCACTACTACTGCAAACGAACAACTTCCGGCCATTTCAGATTTGCTGGCCGATGAACAGCTTGGTGCCATAGCAAAGCAAGTGAAGAAGCTCGATGCATCGTTTTGGAATAAGGACAAGAACGTTCGCGATATCGGTGGTTTCTTTGCGGGTTATGCCGACGGATTCAAGAGTATTGACACAGGTCAATTGCCCCTCGCCGCATTTCAATTGTTTCATACGCCGCCGGCCAAGCCAAAGACGCGTACGTCGCAGCAGGAAGGAGACAACCGACTTGATGCGAAGTGGCAATCGTTCGAACACGCAGAGATCAACGCCGCAAAAACGGTCGCATCCCTCGATTTTCATCAGATAGTTTCGGCCATGAATCAGTATCCGACACTGCTGCGCAAATTGGGATTGGTTCTGGACTTTGTCATTCCGCACGCGGGAATTGCGAACGCCGTCGATGTGCCGATTTCAGTTACGGTGGATTTGCACCCAGCGAAACTTGGCACGCCGTCAACGCCGACTATTCCCGGGTCAGCAAAACCACCGGTTATCGGCACGATAAAGGCAATTCCGCGACACGCGGCACCAGTTACGCACACTCGCATTGGCGACCAAGTGTTTACGCCCGTCCCGCGCCCGTCGCCGGTGGATACCGACTATCAAGTCGATAATGGTTTGCTCAAAATTACCGACAAACATTTCGCACTGTTGCAGGCGGATGTTGACGGGGCCGGGCACAAGCTGATGAACTTTGCGCGTTCACTCAACGCGTACGGGAAAAAGGCAGACCGACAAGTGGAATCGGTGGCAAAACTTCCGCGTCGCGCGGGTGCCCCGGCATTGCGCAACGCGGGGCTCATGCTGGTTCACCAGAATCGCGGTGTGACATTAACTGAAGCTTTCAACCGAAACAAAGCGCGCGACGATGGAATGAAAGCGATGTTCAATTTGCAGGGAGCACCCGCACCTGGACTGTACGCGGAAGATCTCGTGCGTGGCTATCGTATCGACATTTGGGATCAGACCACGAGCAAATGGAAGTCGCTTTGCCAACGCACGGCGAATTATGAAATCGCCAAAGGCGTGATCAAACTGAACGGACTCATCGAAGAAGGCACCGTGCGACTCGCCGCAACCACGTCTGCCGATTCAAACAATCCAGACGTTGTCTACCTGCATGAAGCCGTCACTGTGTGGAACGGTTGGAGCCTTGCAGCACAACAACCCGGAATGGCAATCGACACCGACGACGTCAAGCTTCGCAATTCTCCCGCGACAATTCCCGAAGGTATTCGGTTGCGCTCCGAGTTTGTTGCTACCCCCGGATCATTGCCCAAGCTTCGTTACGGACGTTCGTACGGAATTCGTGCTCGCGTTGTCGATCTGGCGGGGAATTCGCTGGCGCCGAAAACCGACAGCTACGTTGGTGACGAAAAAGCAATGGCATCGGCCAAGCCATACATGCGTTTCGAACCAATCCAACCGCCGTCGCTGGCATTGGTCGTTGAGAAGAAAGTGCCGCGGTTGCCCTTGGAAGGTGAATCGATGTCGCGCATTGCGATTCGCAGCATGAACGAAAAATACGATGATCGCACACCGACAACGAAAGTCGCGTGGCGTTTTGGAGTGACGCCCCGAGTGTCGCAGCGCGAAGCAGAATTGCACGGTGCGCTTGACGGCGCCGAGTGGGGTACAGCGGCACAGCACACCATGCTCGGCACGCGCGACAAAGATCTAACCTCAATTCATATCGACAAAGGCGTGGTTGTCACGCCCAAGCCGGAAGACAAAATTGCAGAATACGCGGTGCTGGATATTGATACGAAAATTGTCCCGTATCTGCCCGACCCGCTCGTCACGCATCTCACCGCGCGCTTGTACAACTATCCCTTTGTTGGAATGCCAACGCCCATTGACATTCCGATTTATCGCAAAGATACGAAGTGGCCTGACGCCGCGCCGTTTTTCATTCGCGTGTACGAAGCGCCCGATGAGCAACCGCGCTTTGATGAAGACTCGCGCACGTTGCGCATTCCCATTCCCAAAGCGGTGCGCGCCACCTTGCGATTGTCGGCGCGCATGGATGAAGCCACACTCAAGTTGATGGGCGTGTGGAACTGGATTCCCGAAAAGGATCGCACAGCCGCGCTCGAACGCAGCGCAAAGAGCGGCGCTCTCTGGCCACTCACGCCGTGGCGCGAAATTGAAATTGTACACGCGGTGCAGAAGCCCCTGCTGGCACCCGACATCAAGGAAATGGTGTTGGATCGCTCTAACGGCGTCACTTGGGTTCGCCCCGGTGTTGAAGCCGTTTGTCACTGCGCGAGCACTGAACATGTTGATCTGTGCGCAACATGGCACGACCCCGCTGACAAAGGCCCCACGCCACGCAACAATCCGAAAACCGATGTCGCGTTTCCAATCAAGATTGTCGATCCACTTGGTTACGCAGGCGTTCCCGAACACGGCTTTCCCGACGCCGACAATCCAAATCTTATTGCGTTTGGTCCGAGCACAAAACTCACCAAGGAACAGCTCGAACGGCAAATCAGCAAACTGCACGACTTTGGCGACACGCACTATCGTCGCGTTGAATACAACCTGGTTGCGAGCACGCGTTTTCGTGAATACATGCCGAAACCACAGCCCAACAGCCTTCCAACCGACCCGCGACCAACAAGCGTCGGGTTAACTGTTGCAGGAAATAATTACCACACTTGGGCACTGAGCACAGCCGAACCACCCGCACCCGAAGTGCTTTATGTCGTTCCAACATTCGGTTGGACGCGCAGCACTGATGCCAGCGGAAAGCAAACCAGCAAACGCGGTGGATACGGCTTGCGTGTGTGGCTCGATCGCCCATGGAACACAACCGGCTACGGCGAAATGCTGGGCGTCATTCTTCCGCAATCGGGTTCAACAATCGATCCCAACCAGGCACCATACAAAAACAACGTCACGCAGTGGGGCAACGACCCCATTTGGAAATCGCCATTCGTTGCTGGTGCATCACCAACAATGGAGAACTTCAAACGCAAACGCACTGCACCCGATATCACCGGCGCATGGTTGCCTCCCAACGCGCCGGCAAAAGAATGTTTTCAGCCGCCCGGAAATTTCCGCGTTTACAGTTTGCCAATTCCCGGTACACAATCGAATCCAACACCGGTCGTCGTGAACGTCGCACCACACGATGTGTTTTGGGATTCGGAACGTCGTTTATGGTATTGCGACATCGAATTTACTGCGACCGCTTCGTATTTTCCGTTTGTTCGATTGGCACTCGCGCGCTACCAGCCGAGTTCTTTGCCAGGTTTGAATTTGTCGAACATCGTGTTGGCGGATTTTGCGACGCTCGCGCCCGATCGTTCACTGACTGTCACGCGCACCAGCGCCACCAAACGTGAAGTGCGTGTGTGGGGTTATGCGCCCGAAGAATCGTCGGGCCATGCGGAAGCGGAGCTTCGACGTCAAATCGAACAGGCGCAGTCGGGACATCCCGTTCCTCATGTTCCAACTGGTATTGCCAAAACAACGGTTGTCGAAGTTTGGGTTGAAGAACTTCGTGCATCAATGGGTGAAGACTTTGGTTGGCAGCGCGTGCCTGATAACAGCGATTCAGAATGGTCCGCTACTCCATCAGTCGGGGATGTGCACGCAGCGGCAACGCTTGCAACGAAGCCGGTCTACAATGTTTCCGGTACAAAACCGACGGCTTCAACGGAGAAAATTCCGATCTCGCCATCAGTCGTGAACAGCACAAAACCAACTGCAGCATCAACGCCAACTCCAACAAAATCACCAACTACAACGCCGATTTCCCATCGCGACGCCACGGTGACCATTGTGAAGCGGCCAACGATTGGTCAAGTGAGCACCGGGAACGACGGGCCAATTGTGCAAGACGGTTCGAATTACCCGCCCCTATCTGAAGCGCTCACGTTGTGGAGTGGTTCGGTTGTCTTGCCCAAGGCGCCATCGGCCAGCGCACGCCTTCGATTGGTGGTGGCCGAGTATGAGGAGTATCTCGCGGATGACGACGGCCCCTATGACACTACGCTCAAGAGGAAGGCGCGCCGGATGGTGTTCGTGGAGCACGTGGAGTTGACCTAGCCCATTGGCGTAGCGCACGACGATTGACGCGAAGGCCTCGGCGAGCAACGTTTGTCCCGGTGAACTGCAGAGTTTCTTCCAAACACCGATCGACAAAATGACAAACGTCCGTACTCTCGTTCGGCCGCTGGCTTGCGCCATCGCGTCTGCATTCATCGTGATGGTGCCTGCGCTCACGCACGCGCAAGCGCTCACGAGCATATCGTCGCTGCGCGTTGGCTACAGCACGCGAAAAGTTACCGCCAAACCGACCGGCGAACTTAAGGCGCAACTCGACTCCATCGATAAGGACATGGCGGTTGCGTCACGACTTGGCCAAAACGCCGAAGTCCGCCGGTTACTGGCGCATGGCACGACGCTGCTCGCCGGCCGGCCGTGGAATGATGCCGCCGATTACAACAGCTCATTGTTGTTGCGTACCGACAATCAGGTGGTTGAATCGAAGCGACCGTATGCTGTTCGCCTGGAGCAGTTGTATTCGCCAAACATCACGCTCACGCGTTCGTTGTCGGCACACGCGACGTTGGTTGGAGTTGCTCCGGGCGCGCAAACACAAACGCGCACGTTGATAAAGGATTTCGGCATTACCGAAGGTGTGAGCCGAGATTTGCGCGAATCTCCGCAACAGTTCGAATTCGATGTGCACGATGTTGCCGATGGTCGCTACATACTCTCGATGCAGGTGCTCGACTCAACGCGCGCCATTGGCGTTGCAACGTTGCCAATTGTAATTCATAAAGGGCTTGATGAAACAGTTGCGCGACTTGAAACGGCTGCGGCAACCGTGCCAGTCGATTTACGCGCCGAAATTCTGTATCCTATTGACCGCATGCACAATGTGAATCGCGGAAAGCTTGAACTCCGCACATTCGACGCCGACAGTGATTTTGCGAGGGCCGAAGCAATTGTTGCGGCAGTAAAGGCCAGGAAAGATCCGTTTGCTGGTCGCACTGGCGATTTCAAGCGCCACTACGCGCTCGACGCAGCAAACGAAGTGATGCCGTATCACATGTACGTGCCGACGAACTACAAGGCGAATAAAAGTGCGCCGCTCATTATCGCGCTGCACGGATTGGGCGGTACTGAAGACGCATTCTTTGATGGCTACGGCAAAGTTCTTCCGAAGCTTGCCGAACAAAACGGCTACATAATTGCCGCACCACTCGGCTACCGCGTTGACGGTGGATACGGATGGACCGGGTTGAGCAACATGAGTGATGTGGCAGCACGCCACAGTTCCGAGTGGAGCGAAATGGACGTGATGCAGGTTCTGGAACGCGTGCGCAAGCTGTACAACGTCGACCCGAATCGTATTTACCTGATGGGGCACTCACTTGGCGCAATTGGCACGTGGTATCTCGCGCCAAAGTATGCAGACATCTGGGCGGCCGTTGCAGCGTTTTCAGGGCAGGGGAACATTGCGGATGCCGCAAAAATGCAGCGCATTCCGAATTTTGTCGTCCACGGTGATGCTGACGCAACCGTGAACGTTCGTGGTTCACGCACGATGGTTGAAGCAATGAAGGCGCTCAACATGGATGTGACGTACGTGGAAGTTCCCGGTGGCAGTCACTCCGGCGTAGTTGAGCCGAACCTTGCTGGCGCCATTCAATTCTTCAACGCACACAAGAAGGGCGTGGTGAATTAGTCGCGAATCAGAACATGCTGTTGCGCGTCAGATCATGAAAACTTATCTGAGATACGTTGCAATTGGCGACAGCACTACCGAAGGCCTCGACGATCCCGATGGAAAGGGTAGCTATCGGGGATGGGCCAATCGCTTTGCGGAGTCCGTTGCCGCGCAACAGCGTGAAACATTGATGTACGCGAATCTGGCCGTGCGTGGTTTGCGCACGCGCCAGATACTTGATTCACAATTGGAACGCGCATTGGCAATGCGGCCCGACTTATCGACTGTTGTTTCCGGTACGAACGATGTGTTGCGATCAAAGTTCGATGTTGATGTGTTTGGGCGCGACGTTGAGCACATGCAACGCGCACTTATCGATCAAGGTGCGACGGTGTTGACGTTTACGCTCCCCGATTTGTCGGCGATTATGCCAACGGCGCGATTTGTCGCCGATCGCGTTCTTCGCATGAATCAAATGGTGCGCGACGTCTCGGCGACAACGGGTGCAGTTGTCGTTGATCTGGCTGCGCACAAGGTTGCGTCGGACGCACGGTGCTGGAGTGTCGATCGTTTGCACGCGAATTCGTTGGGTCATGCGCGCATTGGCGCGGCGTTGGCGCACGCGATTGCATTGCCGGGAAGCGATGCGCGTTGGGCAGATTCGTTGCCGCCGGCGCCCCGAAAGAGTGCGCTGCAGATTACGCGCGAAAACTGGGATTGGACGCGCGCCTATTTGTGGCCATGGGTTTTGCGTCGTGTGCGCGGCCAATCTTCTGGCGATGGCGTGGTTTGCAAGCGGCCGGAGCTTGAGCCGGTCAGAATAGAGAGCTAGTTCTGCGCGAGGGCCCTGCTGGCACACGTTCTCGCGCGAGCACACTTCGCGGTGTGCCGTGCTCGGTCTGCGCCGTTCCGGCTTGCCGAGCCGGCGTTCCACCGCTCAGGGACTCGCTGGAGAACGCGTGCGGCGCCGGGCCTAAACGACGCACGAATGTGCATTCCGTATTCTCGGCCCTCTCCCTCTCGATTTCGCGCAATGTCCGCGCGAAACTGATGACCGCGCCACTTTGCACTGGGTCTTAAGAATTCAGAATGTGCGCATTGCAGTCCATAGCGTGAGGAAGGTCCCGATTGGGTCTCCTCCTGCGAGTC
>JBDUAX010000398.1:0-4375 GCA_040004455.1 Gemmatimonadaceae bacterium | reverse complement strand
CGCTCCGGGCTGCCACGATCTGACCTTGGCAGCCCGAAGCGGATGCGCTGGCGGCTATTTCGGCTTCGCGAACTCGTTGTCGTCTACTTTCTCCAACGAATTCACTTCCAACACTTCAAGTTCCATATAGGGTTTGCCGTCGCGTAGGATCTCAACCTTTTTTGCCACTTTTTTGCCGTCGATTTCCTGATACTCGGTAATCAATCGCTCTTCCGAAACTTCCTGCCCGGACTGGGCGTCTTTCTTGCGCCCTTCAACCTTGAGTGTGCCCACTCCGGCTTCGGCCAACTCGGCCAGATGATCATGCGCGGCAAGATCTTTCGCCGAAATCAAAAAGCCTTCGTCGAGCGTTGCGCCGGTTGCAACATCGTTCAGCGAATAATCTTTGCGACACGATTGCGCGCACGAACCGCGGTTAGCCGATCGCTCAGAAATCATTCCCGACATCAAGCACTGGCCGGAATACGAAATGCACAATGCGCCGTGAACGAATGTTTCGAGTCCAAGTTCGGGAACCGCATCGCGGATGCTGTGGATGTCGTCGATGGTGTTCTCACGTGCGAGCACAACGCGCTCGACCCCCAATCGCTGCATGACCTTTGCACCGCTGCCGTCGTGCACAGTCATCTGCGTTGAACCGTGTATCTCCAATTGCGGATACACTTCGCGGATAAGGCGCACCGCGCCGATGTCCTGCACAATTGCTGCGTCAATTCCACGATCAATGCATTCGCCGAGATAAAGCAACGCGCCAGGCATCTCGGAGGTTTTAATCAGGACATTGAACGTCAGGTAAATGCGCGCACCACCAGCGTGCGCAATGGCACACGCCTGCTCGAGTTCATCGAGCGAAAGCTGCGCCCCTTCATCGCGTGCATTAAACTGCGAAGCGCCGAGGTAGACTGCGTTTGCGCCATTGGCAACGGCGGCGCGCACGGCGTCGATGGAGCCTGCCGGCGAAAGCAATTCGGGAACGACGCGCGCCGATGCAATTGCCGATGTTGCGATTTTCATGAACGCGTTGGCCGCTTGTCGAAAAATCTCAATAAGTAAGCGACCGCCAGAAACCCAATCGAAACCCAACGCAACTTGGAATCATCAGTGCGAACGCCATACCCAAAAATGAGCATGGAGCAGATGGTGATTCCAAGTCTGACGCGAGTCACGTTGGAGAATTGGATGTTACTTGCTCCACGGCGGCACAACTTTGTTGCTGCGCGCGTAGGCGATGGCTTGACCCAGGTGTTCGTGCATGTGGGTAACTGTGCCGATCCACGCAGCTTCGTGAGTACTGTTTCCTCCGTAAAACATTACTTTCGCGTCGGGAGGATTGACTGAGTCTTCAGCCATTGCTGCGCGGATGGCCTTGAACGACGCTTCGAGATCGGCAACGGTTGAATCGCGCGATATTTTGCGAGCTTCATATGCAGTGACTGTTTTGTCGTCCTTCGCAACGATGCCTGTACCGACCGGAATTGCGACGTCGAAGAAGGACGGCACCATGTAGTTCTCCCCCGAGATGTGGAGAAATACTTCTCGCACTGAACGAACGCCCGGCATCGGCCGCCAATCCATGGTGTTCTCCGGCATTGCTTTCGCGAGACCGACCATCTTCTTCTCGACATCGGCAACATCCCGGTCGAGAACAGCGAGCAAATTCGATTTGGCGACGGCCGTCGTGGCTGGCGTTGGTGGCGGCGAATTTTGAGCGCAGGCGCCGAGCGCGGCGAAAGCAACCAGTGCAGACAAACGTTTGATCATTGGCATCTTAAGACTCCGTAGGTAGTGGAGACGACGCGGTGAAGGTGCAGAGTTTGTCAGCAAGTTGCAAACGCGGGATGAATGGCGAGGCGAGATCATCGCCACTTGGGGTGAACGGCAGCTGGGCCGTGACATTTGTCGAAGCGAAGCCTAGATGCCGGCAGCGTGCGCTTCGGCATCGGGCACGTCGAGCATCAGGCGCAGCAACGCAGTCGAATAAACTTTGCCCTGCGCGTCGGTTTTGAGTGACAGTGTTCCGCCGCCATCGAGGGCACCGTGCAGCAGAAAGTTAAGCGCTTTGAGATTGGGCAATTCAAAACGTTCAACGGCGCCGGTGAGCATCCCCTGAAAGTGTTCGGTAACGCGTTGTTGCGTGACGTACTTCACCAGCAACGGATACAGCGCTTCAGTGTTTGCGATGAGGCCAACGTTGGCGGTGTCGCCCTTGTCGCCGCTCCGCGCATGGGCAACATCGAGCAGTCGGATTTTCATGTTCGGCTATTCCTGAATGTCGACCTGCGTGGTAACGGCGCGCTTGTCGATGAGCGCGGGCCAGTAAGCAACAATCTCTTCAACTTTTGGACGTCCGCCGGCAAAACCCGTGACGCTGGGGGGGCCGTTGAGCACGAGCGGCACGATTTCGCGAGTGAAACGCTCGACGGCGGCTTTGTCGGGGCCGCGCACACCAATGCGATATTGAATTTCTGGTGCGTCGTGTCCGTCGCCGGCGAGATGTCCGTGTGTCGATGTGGCGCCAACGTACTCGCTCAATATCTGATCGAACTTGAGGCCAAGGTTGTCGAGACGTTCGCGCAAAACTCTGTCGGCAAGTTGCGCTTTTTCCATTGCGTCGGGCCACCCGTACACGAGCGAACCGACGGCTTTGTAGCCGGCGCGATAGGCGATGGACACTTTCAGAAACGGCGTTGGCGGTCCGCCCGTTACGCCGTGCACGCGAACACGATTTTCACCATCGTCGGCAACGCGAATGCTGGTGAAATCTGCAACAACATCGGGAGTGATGTAGGCGTGCGGGTCACCCATTTCGTAGACGAGTTGTTCGCTGACCGTTTGCACAGAAACGCGACCACCCGTATTCGGATGCTTGGTAATGACAAATGTTCCGTCGCTATTGGCATCGGCAATTGGGTAGCCGACGTTTGCGAGATCGGGAATGTTACGCCAATCGTATAGGCAGTTGCCGCCGGAACTCTGTGCGCCGCATTCGAGAATGTGTCCCGCGATAATTCCTGAGGCGAGTTTATCCCAATCGTCGTCGGCCCATTTGAACTCATGTCGCAACGGCGCCATGGTGAGCGCGGTGTCCGTTGAGCGACCTGTGACAACAACGTTCGCCCCGCGCTCGAGTGCTTCGACAATTGGTGTGGAACCGATGTACGCGTTGGCCGAGAGCACGCGATCACGAATCGTGGACAGTGGCTCGCCAGTGTCCATGTTCGCGAGCTTGTGTCCGGCTGCCAGCAGTTCGTCGATGCGCGAAAGCAGGTCATCGCCCGTGACAACGCCGACTTTAAACTTGCCACGCAATCCCATCTTTTCGCCGGCGGCGATGACCGCGTTGGCGCACGCTTGCGGATTCACTCCGCCCGCATTTGCAATGACTTTCACACCGCGTTCGACAACGGCGGGAAACACGCTTTCCATGGCGCCGATGAAGTCGCGCGCATAACCCATTTTCGGGTCGCGCTCTTTCTGCTTTTGCAGAATCGACATTGTGACTTCGGCGAGGTAGTCGAGCATAAGGTAGTCGACATGTCCGCCTTCGACCTGACGGCGTGGCGCTTCGAGCCAGTCGCCCCAAAATCCCTGGCCGCTCGCCACGCGAACGACGCGTTCTTTGTTGTCACTCATGAATTACTCACGTTGAAGCACCCGGCATCGGTGGCAAGTTAAACGCACCCAAATGTGGACCATGGTTTTGCAACGATGCACGGAGGGCCATCGCCAACATTGTGCGTGTGTCTTCGGGATACAATATCATGTCCGCAAAACCACGAGCGGCAGCGAAGCGTGCATCGAGTTGTTCGTCGTAGTCGGCGCGCATTTCATCGACCGATGCGGCGACATCGTCGGAAAGCGGAACACCCTTTGCTTTCGCGGCCGCGATGGTCGGACCATGCACTGCACCGATGGCTGCTTCCCCTTCCATCACAGCCATGCGACCCGTTGGCCACGAGAATAGAAAGTCGGGATCGAAACCCTGGCCGGCCATTGCATAGTAACCGGCGCCACTCGCGTGATTTACCGTCAAAACGATTTTCGGAACGCGCGCGCACGCCATCGCTTCGACAAAATGCGCGCCGGCGCGAATTACACCTTCATGTTCTGATTCCGGTCCAACCATGAAACCGGAAACATCCTGCACGAACAGCAATGGAATACCCTGCTTGTCGCAACGCTCAATAAAGTACGCGACTTTTTCCGCGCTTTCTGCGTAAATAATTCCGCCAAAGCGCGGTTTTTCACCAGAACGACCCTTGATGAGCCCGCGTTGGTTCGCAATGACACCAACAGTGATGCCTTCGACCTTTGCATCGCCGCAAATCATTTCTTTGGCGAGATGTGGTTGGAATTCATCAATCTCACCGCCATC
>JBDUAX010000397.1:0-4389 GCA_040004455.1 Gemmatimonadaceae bacterium | reverse complement strand
TGCGGCATGGCTCGCACGCGCGACGGGCTCACCAAGGCGCTGCAGCTCATTCCCGCGCTGCGTGAAGAATTCTGGCGTGATTTGAACGTACCGGGCAGCGGGGAGTCGTTGAACCAATCGTTGGAGCGGGCGGGGCGCGTTGCCGACTTCATTGAGCTCGGTGAGTTGATGTGTCGCGATGCATTGCATCGTGAAGAATCGTGCGGCGGTCACTTCCGACTTGAATATCAGGAAGACGGCGAGGCGAAGCGTGACGACGAAAACTTTGCTTATGTCGCAGCCTGGGAGTACGCCGGCGTAAACAGCGCGCCCATTCTCAACAAGGAACCACTCGTGTACGAGAACGTGCACTTCTCCACGCGGAGTTACAAATAATGAAACTCACGCTGAACGTCTGGAGACAATCCGCTCCCAAAGCGGAAGGGAAAATAGAGACGTACACGGTTGATGGTGTAACGCCCGACATGTCGTTCCTTGAAATGTTCGACATGTTGAACGAGAACCTTACCGAAACCGGCAAGGAGCCCGTTGCATTTGCGCACGATTGCCGCGAAGGAATTTGCGGCTCATGTTCGATGATGATTAACGGGCAGGCGCACGGACCGTGGAAGGGTGCGGCAACGTGTCAGTTGCACATGCGCGCGTTCAAAGACGGCGAAACGCTTACGGTTGAACCATTCCGCGCCGGCGCGTTTCCAGTTGTGAAAGATCTGGTTACCGATCGCAGCGCGCTTGATCGCATCATTCAGGCGGGCGGTTTCGTGTCGGTAAATACCGGTGGTGCTCGCGACGCGAACGAGATACTCATCGGCAAGGAGATTCTCGACGAAGCAATGGACGCAGCCGCATGCATCGGTTGCGGCGCGTGCGTTGCTGCGTGCCCAAATGCCTCTGCATCTTTGTTTACGGGTGCCAAGGTGACGCACCTTGGTATGCTGCCGCAAGGGCAGCCTGAGCGCGACAAACGCGCGTTGGCGATGGTGGAACAGATGGACATCGAAGGGTTCGGTGGTTGCACACTGGTCGGTGAGTGTATGGAAGCGTGCCCGAAAGAAATCAGTATTGACGTGATCAAGAAGTTGAATCAGGACTTTATCATGGCAACAGCTCGGCGCAATGAACCGCGCGCGGTGGCTGGCGCAGGCTGATCCAGTTCGAACGTGCTAAAGCGCATGCAAAAGGCGCTGCGGGAAGTGGCGAGTGAGAGTGCGCCATCTTCCTGCAGCGCGGAAGAAGTTGTACGACACCTATCTCGCACACACGAAGTACGTCAACAACTGGGACCTGGTGGACTCGTCGGCACGACATATTGTCGGCGCGCAGTTGTTCGATTTGAAAGCAGGAACGAAAGTACTCGACAATCTCGCGAAATCGCCGGAGTTGTGGGAGCGCCGCAGAACAACGCTTTCTGGTTGAGCATCAGCCAGTGATGCCGCGAACCATGCTGCGGTATGCGATTGAAAAATTTCCGGATACGTTGCGTAAACGGTATTTGAAGGGAACTGCCAGGGCGCCGAAAAAATAGGGCCGTGATTGCCGACTATTGGTTTGGCACTTCACACATAAGATGCAGGAAGTTGCCGTCGGGATCATTAAATGCGGCCAGCCAGAGCGTGTGTTTTTCGGTCCTATGAACGGCGTGCGGCGCTCCGGTGAATTCGACGCCGCGCGAAACGAGTGTTTCGTACGCCGATTGAATTGAAAGCACTTTGTAGTAAATGAACGAACGCGACCGGTGCTCAGGGTTTTCCGGGCGACCAAGGTAGAGGCGAATACCGCCGCAATCGAAGAACGCCATGGATTGGCCCGGTACGTCGAAGAGGAACGTCATTTCCAGCACATCACGGTAGAAGGCCACTGCGCGCGGAAGATCGTCGACGCAGATGTGAATTTGCCCAATGCCTTCGATGCGAAATGCTGTCGCCATGAGAACCTTCTCCAGTGTTTGATTGGCACGACTTCTCGCCGACCCGATGGGTAATTAGATTAATAGTTAACCTCATTAACTATTATGTCAACACCGCCGCTCCCCCAGGGACTTGCTCGTACACGACGCAATCGCCTTGCTAACGAATTGCATTCCTTGTCCATTCACGTGCTGCGCCAGGCGCGTCAGGCCGACACGGAAATTGGGCTCAGTCCACAACGACTGAGCGTGCTGTCAGTTCTGGCGTTTGGAGGCGCGAAGTCAATTGGTGATCTGGCCACCATCGAACAAGTGTCGCGACCGGCAATTTCAACGCTGGTGTCGGCGCTTGAAGACGCCGGATTGGCGCGTCGGGAGCGGGTTTCCGAGGATGCGCGCACTGTGATCGTGCATGCCACGGCCGACGGTATGAAGCTGATGGAACGAGGCCGACGCGGACGTCTGGAGATCGTTTCCAAGCGCCTCACCAAACTTACGCGCGAAGATCTCGACACAGTTGCTCGCGCGCTCCGCCTACTCGAATAGCCCGGTTGCTGAATTGATCAAAGCGCACCATGATTCGAATTCCAACCACGACAATTAGTTGGACTCTTCTCAGGAGAACCGCACAATGAGTGTCCTGCACAGCATGATAGGCTTTCTCACCACGACCGATACAACCAAATCCAAAGCGTTCTTCACAGGTGTACTCGCATTCCCACTTATCAGCGAAGACGATTGGGGTATGACGTTCAACGCCAATGGAACGCGATTGCGCATTGTAAAGGCGGTATCTTTTACTCCGGCACAAGGCACAGTACTGGGCTGGAATGTCCTCGACATTCACACGGCGGTTCGAGAGCTCACGGCGCACGGTGTGCAATTCGAGCAGTACAACTTGCCGTACATGAAGCAGGACATTCATGGCGTGTGGGACACGGGCAGCGGCGATTTCGTAGCCTGGTTCAAGGATCCCGACGGCAACGTGCTATCGGTCTCGCAGCACGAAAATTAGATCGAACTTGCGGCGAGGCGCTCTGATAGTTTTAAAGCATGGCGCTTCATCTCTGGTCGTCGGCGGCGTACGCAATTCCATTACCCGATGGTCATCGTTTTCCAATGTCGAAATACCAATTGCTGCGCGACGGAGTATTGAGTGAAAAACTCGTGCCCCTCGAGCGATTGCATGACCCCGAACGCTCAGGCATTGAAGATCTCTTACGCGTTCATACGCCTCATTACGTGCGCGAGGTGACGAATGGAACGTTGCCTGCTGCTGCTCAACGGCGCATCGGATTGCCGTGGAGTGAATCTTTCGTGGAACGCGCGTACCGCGTGGTGCGAGGAACGTGTGAAGCAGCGGAGAGCGCACTGCAAAACGGTGTAGCCATGAATCTTGCCGGTGGAACTCATCACGCGTTTCCGGATTTCGGCGAAGGCTTTTGCACGTTTAACGATGTCGCCGTGGCAATTCGTCGATTGCAGCAAATGAGAAAAATCATTCGTGCTGCAATTGTCGATCTCGATGTGCATCAAGGCAACGGAACGCATGCGTGCTTTGCCGGCGACGACAGTGTTTTCACATTCAGCATGCATGGCGCCAAAAATTTCCCATTTCACAAGGTGCAGGGTTCACTGGATGTAGAACTTGCCGACGGCACCGAGGACGAAGAATATCTCAGTCTACTCGCCGAGCACTTGCCTGATGTGCTACGACGGTCGAGTCCGGATATTGTGGTGTATCTGGCGGGCGCCGATCCGCATGCCAACGATCGACTGGGTCGCTTGGCGTTATCGTTTGACGGTCTGAAGCGGCGAGACTGGATGGTACTTGAATGTTGTCGGGAAATTGGAATCCCCGTATGCGTCACCATTGCCGGTGGATACGGCCGCGATGTTCGGGACACCGTCGAAGTGCATTTGAATACCGTACGAACTCTTACCAACTTCGCCTGACAATTTTGCGCGAATTGTAACTAGAACGTGGCAGTAAGATGAATTCCGGATCGACCATGCGCGTCGAACGTTGGCGTGAATTGCAAACCGTATTCCCGCGAAGGAGTAGAAAGCCCGGACGTTCGGCCGCTCTGCAGGACATCCGCACCGCGGCTTGAACGTTTCGCATAAAACACAGCTTCAATGGCTGCGCCAAGTGTCAATCCAACTGCCGCAGCAATGCCTGCTACCAAATACGGACGCTCAGTGAATTGTTGTGTGTATGGTGCCGGTACGTTGTTTGGATCGACATACGCGATTGTTTTTACACTGGTCTTCTGGTAAACGCCGAGCCCCGCGGACGCAGCGACGCTGGCGAGAACAATAACGCCAAGTACCGGTCGTCCCGTATAGAACTGACCGAATCCCGGAACAATTCCGCGAGTGAAGGCCGTACCTTCACCGTAAACCGGTCGGCGCAGTGTGGCGATCGTACGAGTAACATCGACGCGATCCTCAGCTGTGGGCAACGCTGCCAGATACGCTTC
>JBDUAX010000396.1:0-4400 GCA_040004455.1 Gemmatimonadaceae bacterium | reverse complement strand
AAGTCGGTATAACTGACATCATGCAGGGCGTAAACTGAAGGACCGTGGTTGAAAATATAAAAGCCCCGACAATGTCGGGGCTTTTATATTTTTGTATCAGTGACAATGAAACTGCACTGCGAGTTATTTCGAATTGATTCACGAGGCGGCAATACCAACGATGTGCCGCCTCGTGCTCTGTATCACTGCGGTTCGTCTGGTGGAACAGTTATCAGCAGTGAACGCGTGTGTTCCACATGGCAAACGTGCCGGCGGGGTTCGTGCGGTGCGTCCAGACGTGCAAAGCCCAAACTCCAAATACGTCATTGATCATGAACTTCTGACCAAACAACTCCGGTGCCGGGGCTGTTTTCGGTACGAGCGTGAATGGAACGAGGAACTCAACTCCGACCAAACTCATTTGTCCGTCAGTTCCCGGCTCGTAAATCAGGGCTTCGGGATGAAGTGCGTCGGCTGTGCCGTCTATGAGTGTGGTATTACCGAAGTGAACGCCCATTGCACCCTCGTCGCCGTTCGACAAGCAGTCGGTGATCGCCGTGTTGTACCCTGCTGCTTTGGCCAGCGCAAGGCTCGTGTACGGATCCAACGAAGCGCGAAGTTGTTCAACTGCGGGAGGCAGCGTTGGGTTCGTGGAGGTTTGCTTATCGTCGTTGCATGCCGCGGCCCACGCTAACGAGAGCAACGCCGCTCCCATCATGATGCTGGTCCTGATTTTCATTCTCTTACCGTCTCCTGTTTGGTCTGATGTACAAAAAAACTGTACTGACAACTTGTTTCTGGCATCTCAACTTCCAGTGAGTGTGTCAAAGGTGAGCTGAGGTCGAACGCGAATCATAGAAGCACGCAATCGTCACGCTCTCGCCCATGCATCGCCGCTTTCTCGCCATATACCTTAACAAACTCATTCAATCTGGTTTTGTGAATCGTCTCAAGCTTTTCGGGTGTGCCGCCGTCGATGCCGACTCGGGCCCATTAACAGGTCGCGCTGCACAGCGTCATCGCATCGCATTGTTGTCACTATTGTCCACCACTCGGCGCGCCAGTCGCAGTCGAGACAGTCTCATCACGCTGCTCTGGCCCGATGCGAATGCGGAACGCGGGCGCAGACTTCTCTCCGATTCCATTTATCGAATCAATCGAGCACTGGGTGACGACATCGTAAGTGGAAACACCGAAGAAATCCGCATCAATCGCAGTCTGCTGAGTTCAGATGTCGCGGACTTCGAAATGGCTATTGAGTCGCGCGACTGGCAGCGAGCGGTTGAACTCTACGCGGGTCCTTTTCTCGAGGGATTCTTTCTTCCCGGCTCACCCGAGTTCGAACGTTGGCTGGAAAGCGAGCGTGCACACTATGCACACTCCGTAGCGCGTGCTGTTGAGGCCCTCGCCGTTGCAGCGCGAGATGAGTGTCGGGTAACAGAAGCCGTTGATTGGTGGCAGCGACTGTCGTTGCTCGGGCCTGACGATTCGCGCGTTACCATGGAGCTCATGCGCGCATTCGAGCGAGCGGGAAATCGTGCGGCGGCGCTACGTCATGCTCAGTTGCACATGGCACACTTGCATGAAACGCTGGGGTTCGGACCCGATCGTGGCGTGCAGGAGTTAGCTGATGCTATTGCGGCGCGACGGGAAGCACCCCCGTGTGCTCATGCAGCTTTACCCGCAACAACAACCAGAAGGCAATCGAATAACTCCTATTTTATTGACGGCGTGTCGGATGAATTGAAAAACCTGCTCACCCATGTGCTGGGATTGCGTTTGGTGAAAGTGCTACCACAGCAATTCAATCAATAGCAGGCCGCGCGAACTGTGGTTGCAGGCAACAACCTGCGTGCAACCACAGCCGCAATTCAGCGAATTGCAATGACTTCGAGATACTCCGACTCAACGCGGGTTAGGCCATCTTGCGCCAGGTTGTTGTCGATCCAAAGTGTAGTCAAATCACGCTCCAACGATTCGCGCCCCTGTTCATCGAGCGCAGCAAATGCATGAACAGTTGGGCCGTACCAGTCGCGAAACAGTCGCACCGTTTCCGCAGCGCTAAACGGATAATTGAACGTGATGCGACGCGGAATGCAGTTGATTTTCTGCACGTCGGCCAACCGTTCACGCACGATTTTCTCGTCCCCCCACTGCAACACGGAAATCGAACCCGGTGGCGGTGGCACATATCCAACGACGATCTTCAACATCTGCCCGACGAACCCGGTCGGTGTCCAATTCGCCATCGCAATGCGGCCGCCAATTCGCGTCACGCGCAGCAACTCCCGAGCGGCCCGATCGGGACGGGCCGCAAACATCGCCCCGAACATCGTCATCGTGGTGTCAAAACTTCCATCCGCGCACGGCAAGCACTCGGCATCTCCAACTTCAAATCGTGCCGCCACTTCTGCTCTCGCAGCATTGTTGATCGCCTGCTCTATAAGATTTGGTGCGATGTCAACACCGGTCGCCAGCGCACCAGCACGCGCCGCTGGAATTGCAAGGTTTCCCGTGCCGCATGCAACATCTAGCACTCGTTCCCCTTGCAGCAAACTCAGTCGGGCCACGAACTCGGCTGAACCTGGCGCGTAACCAACTGCGATGCGTCCGAAATCACCTGAGGTCCAAATGCCGCGAATTCGCGCGGTAACCGGATCAACCAGATCCGCTGCATTGGTGATCGAACTCACTTGGTGATCGCCTTCGGAATATCGTTCGGATTGATGTACGTAATTGCAAACGGTCCAATTGCTGTCACTTGTACCGTTGTTGCACCCACGGTTTTCGCATAGTGAGCGTGCAGCGCGGGCGCGCTCACAAATCCGCTGCGCTGCACCGCGACCATTGCGGTTTCATCAAACGTGTTTCCCATTCCAACTTTGAACGTGCCATCAATGACGGTGACATTCTCGTCGGTTGGATGGGTATGTGGCGCAATTTTGTAGCCGTCTGGCATTCTCAACCGAATTGTGAACGGAGCGCCCGCAACACTCGGATCTCCCTGTACGACTGCCATTTGCGCACCGGGTTCGAACACAGCTGGCGCAGGACCAAATACGATTGAAGGATCGTCGGGAATACTGGTGACCGACGAATTGCTGTGGCAGGCGCCAAGAGTTCCTGCGACGAGAAGAATTGCTGACGCGATCATGAGCGTCGACCGGCGTCGGTTGACTGAAAACATTGTTTTGTCCTTTGAGTTGGTTCATGCTGATCACATCGGCGTGATCAGCGTGCGAGGTTGGACAATACGAATGTGGGCCGCGCCGAACCCGGTGGAAAATACGGGGAAATGAAATTGCAGTACGGGGATTTTTCGCGGACCGAAAATCCTCAGCGCTCTCCTAGTGAGACTTCGTGGTGGCGCTCAAGCCTTGCTCAGTCCACCAGGTTGCCAACTGCGCACGCGCGGAGAAACCAAGTTTTGCGAGACCAGCCGCTACGTAACCTTCCACGGTGCGTTCGCCAATTCCCAACGTGCGCGCAATCACGCGATTGGCTTTCCCCTGCGCAATTAATTTTGCAACATCGCGTTCCCGCGCGGTTAAACCGCCGCTCGATGCTTTTGCTTTCTGCAGTGCGGTTGGTGTCGGTAATCCTGGCGCTAGCTCTCGAATTGCGAGTTCAAATGCGGTGCGATATTCGTCGTCGGCAATTTTCGCGGCCATCGTCAACCCAATCGTTCTCGCTTCACTCAGCACTTGTCGGGCCTCGGCGTGACGACGCAATTTTCGCAGCAGTGCTCCCTTCGTGAGTAGTATGCGACACAGCAACGGTTGAATGTTCTGCTCGACAGCAACTCCCTGCACATCTTCCAGAGCGTTGCGAGCCCCCTCAATGTCATCAATTGCCAACAATGCTTGTGCGCGAATCAACATGAGGCGCGGCACAGGACCGCGTTCTGCGGCAAGCCGGCCATTCACAATATTCAGTGCCGCTTGTGGCTCCCCCTGCTCCAACGCGAGTTCCGCGCGCGCCAGCATCAAATAGCGTTCGCCGAGTGTTGGTGAATTTTCGTCGCCGTCGCGCAGCGCATCGCGTCCCAGAGGCGATGGAATTGCAGCATCGTCCAATACGACTTGCGCCGCTTCGAATTCGCCAGAGCGAGCCATTGCAATTGCGAGCGGAGCGGCCGTCCAGCGTATCCACGTTCGCGCACCGAGTCGAAGCGCGATGGCGTGTGCCTGTTCGAGCTGCGCGCGTGCGGCCGGCAATACGTACAATTCAAGCAGCATCATGCCGAGTGCGCGCCTGGCGCCGCATTGCCATTGCAAATGATCGATTTCTTCGGCAACGGCCAGCGACTCAAGGGCGAGCGGAAAAGCGCGATCGTATTCACCCTGCCAGCCATGTGCATCACCCAACAAATACAGGGCAAACGCCTGACCCGCACGCCATCCAATTTCGCGCGCAAGCCG
>JBDUAX010000050.1:0-14986 GCA_040004455.1 Gemmatimonadaceae bacterium | reverse complement strand
TGAGTCGCCTCGCGTCGTTGCCCAACATGTCCGTCTCGAACAAATCAGGAAGACCGTCGCCATTCACATCGGCCACGTCGATTCCCATTGCCGAGTTGCTCATTTCGCGCTGGGTGGTCCAGTCGGCAAGTCGAAAGTTGCCATGGCCATCGTTATACCACAGTTGATCGGTGTCCTCGAAATCATTCGCGACGTAGAGATCGGGCGCTCCGTCACCGTTCAGATCAATGAACTTGGCCGTGAGGCCGAACGATTCGAATTCTTCCGTGAGCGGTTTGCCCGTCGCATCGCTGAAACGATGAGATACCATTGGCACTCGCGTGAAGTGTCCCTGACCATCATTCGTGTAAAATTCGTCGGGCTCGGCGCGCTGTGTCATGCGCAATCCGCCCATATCAGGACGTACGACAAGTTTGTAGTCGCGTCGGTGTGAAGGCAAAATCTCGAACTGCTTCGGTCCGACTTCTCTGACCATTTGATTGAACGCGCGTAATTGTGGCGGAATTGTATCGTCTACGCTGTACGGTTTGTAATTCGCGATGAACATTGACAGGTGTCCGTCGCCACTCACGTCCGCCATCGTAACTGTTGTTGCACCGCGACCGGCCGTGTCCAGCCCCAGGTCGAGATGATCCGCAAACTTGCCGTGTCCGTCGTTAATAAAAATTGAATTCGGACCGGTGGTTGAGAGCAAAACAAGATCGAGGTCACCATCGCCATCCACATCGGCCAACGCCGATCCTGTCGCGCGTCGATTGCACGCACCAACCCCTGCACTCGCTGTGATATCAACGAAATGCCAATTACCCGTGTTGCGATACAACGCGCTGCATCCTTCCGTGCGCGCGAGAAACACGTCGGGCAGTCCGTCGCCGTCCACATCACCCATCGACACTCCGCCCCCCTGACCAAATATGCGATTGCCGGTCAGGATCGAATCGCTCGCGTTGTTCTGAAATGTTATTCCTGTTGCGCTGCCGTCCATCTGTGTGAAGCCGGGCGTGCCCTTCGCAATCGATAATTCACGCCAGCGATAGTTTGCCTCGTCGTGCCACACGCGCGGCTGTGGACTGTCACAGGCAGCCAACGAGCAAGCCAACATTACGGCGCTCAGTGTGCGAGATGATCTATGCGCACTGCGCAATGAGAGAGAAGTCACGGCGTTCTCAGTGCGACTTACTGGCGCCAAACGCCTTCACCACCGCAGCGCCAATACACTTTCCCAGCGCGCGGCCACCATCATTGCCCGACGGGAAGTGAATACCGCCATAAACACGAGACATTCCGGCCTCTTCACTGGCGGCTACAAACGATTCAAAGTGCCTGATGCCATGCCCTATGGATATGCCAGTGCTGTCCGTAAAGGGCGTCACACCAATCAAGGCGGTTAGTACTTCGGCTGCGGCGGCCGATTGCGTCGAATGCCCCGCCGGGTGCTCTGGAAATGGCGGCGTCGGAATGAGCGGTTCCCACTTCGGATCAATCGTGCGCCGAATGTATGTGCGCGGTCGAATCACGACGTACCGATACTTGTATCCCCACGCTGCAATGAATGCATCTGCCTGCGCCACAGCAGTGGCAAGAACTGCACGCACGGCGTCGGCCGCATCGAGATGTCGCTCGCTGATCATCTGGCTTGCGATGGCCAACCAGTGTCCTGACGGCGTTCCACTTTCGCCAGCGTTATCGGCCCAGTAATACGCAATCGTTCGCTGCTCGGGAGTCAGCGCCAACTGTGCATCGTAAACAGCACGCGCGTTCACGTTTATCGCCGAACCTTTACTCGTGTCATACGGAAACGGTGGAGCAACCGGGCAGGCATCCCACGCACGCAACACGAACGGTCGTACTTCGCCCCAGTACGGCTCGGTCGCGCCCGCCATATTTGCGGCCGGAAGTGTCTTGGTATTTGCGCCCTTCGGCCGGCTCAGTATCAGGCCCCGGTCGCTGGTATTCCCCGAACGCAACTGGTTGGACGGATTATCGAGCGCAACGTATTCGCTGGCGCCCGACATATTCTGCGTCGCGTAGATGTTTGCTGGCGCATCGTTGTACCACACGCCGACCCCCTTTGGCGGCGGATATTGGCGACCTCTTGTGGCTGCGAATCCATCGGAGCTCGCCCATTTGGCGATGGCGAGGCCAATGCGCATGCCGAGCGAATCGGCTCGCGCGGCCATCTCGTTCGAGACGCCATGCGCGATGCGATCACTTCGCAGCGAGTCGGCCAACCGTGTGAACGCGGCCCGAGTCGTCGGCAATGCTTCAATCCACATTGAGTCGAGCACGACACGTTCCGCTGCGACGGCGATGAGTGTCCCATCCTCATCAGACGGCCGTTCGGCGCGCGGCAGCTGCGGCACTCCATTCAACGTGCTATCGAGTGCGGGGAGGCCGGAATTCACAGTGCCGATGCCGGCATACAGTGCCGCGGCCGCGTATGCAATCGCACGCGATGCAACCGGAGGCGACAATCGCTCAACGCGCGTCGCGCCATACCACGTACGCACCCACGCTGCCACGAAGTCTGGTTTGACGGAGTTCGTCGTGCGACAACTCGCTATCGCCGCAGAAAACCATGTTACACAAGCGACTATCGCAATCCGTCGAACTCGGGTGCGAAACTCTAATTGGCTCATGGCGGGTTTTGGCTGGGCGTGATGATCTTCCGCAAACGTAGCTTTGGTGTAACATTGCCACAACGCGATAATCGCACCTTTAGGACGCCCAATGACACAGCGACAATCGGAACTTTCGGGCGCTCTTGCTCCGCCTGAGCAAAGTGCAATTCGCAATGTGATGGAACGGCCATGATTTGCCGGCGGCGATGAAGCGGGGAGTTGATACTATTCGACGGCTTGCATTTGTAGTTGTGGCCACGCTGGCGCTCGCTTCACACGCTCAGGCGCAAACGCGCGATTTACGCGGGGTTGTCCGCGATAGTGCCTCCGGCCAACCAATACCTGGAGCCGTAGTGCTCGCGTTGGACGCCGTTGGTACGACGCTGAGTCGAACACTGACCAATGGCCGTGGCGAGTATCGTCTGCAGCCACCCGTAGCGACGATGCTGCTCCGCGCACTTCGCATCGGATTTCGTCCGACCACAGAACGACTGCCGCTTGTTAGCGCCAACGTCCTGACAATGGACCTTGTTCTCGTCACGGTGCCGCATGCCCTCGACGCCATGCTCGTCACGGCCGAAGTGACCGCCGGACGGGGATGCCCGCTGCGCGCCGATCGCGCGGAGGCGTACGCACTGTTGCAGCAGGCACGGGCCGGCCTTCTCGCAACCGTCATCGCACGCGAGCGACAACCAGCCGTTTTGCACGTACTCCGATTCGAACGCAAGCTGGATCTGGATGGCGTGGAAGTCTTGCGACAAACAGTGCGCATCGACTCATCACGTAACGCCTCCACGTCATTTAACGCCGTGCGAAGCGCAACCGATTTTGTCGAACATGGCTTTCGATCCGGATCGTTCGGCGAATATACCTACTTCGGCCCAGATGCCGATGTGTTGATTGATGAGCGTTTTGAACGTGGTTACTGCTTTAGCGTTGCACCAGCCGATACCGCGCGACGCTCACAGGTGGGTCTGCATTTCAGCGCACCGAATCGCAGCACCGGACGCGTCGATATTGATGGCGTGCTATGGGTTGATACTTCCGCCCGCGCACTGCGCGATATCGAGTTCCGCTATGTCGGCATCGAAGCCCTGGCAGAGTCGTTCAATGCCGGCGGGCGCGTGGGCTTTCGCATTCTGCCAAACGGTGTGCCCTTTATCGATGCCTGGGCTTTGCGATTGGTGAGCGGAAGAGAAAGTGGTGTCGGCATTGACGGATCGGTCCAGGCCTACGCGGTTCAGGAAATCGGCGGCGAGTTGGCGCGCGCTGAATGGCCCGATGGCCAAACGTGGCTCGGCCAGCAAGGCTCAATTCATTTCACGGCAGTTTCCAATGACGGTGAGTCCGTAAAAGATGCGCGACTGAATCTGGCCGGAACGGACTACAGTGTCACCACCGATCGCACAGGCCACGGCACAATCAACTACGTGCTACCTGGACCTTACGACGTGGTGGTGAATGACAGCGTGCTTGCCCCAATCGGCCTGCAGATTCCCACGGGACGCACTGTGCGAATGCAGCGTGGGTCGGCCGCGTTGGTTCGCGTGAGCATTCCAACTGCCACTCAGTACGTCGCGACACTGTGTAATCGCCCGACGCTGCCGCTGACCGAAACATGGCTCGTTGGACGCGTGCTGTCCGGCGACGGTAAGCCCGCCGCTGGAGTGCATTGGCGCGTCAGCAACTCCGAAGGCACCCGGTGGAGAGTCGTTGCGGACAACGGCATCACCGGAAGCGATGGTCTCGTTATCCAATGCCATGGCCTGATACGCAATTCATCCGCAGAACTCGCGGTGTGGCGCGATCCGAAGGACGCCATTCGCGTGCAGCGAACGAGCGCCGATCCCCTCGCCGTTTTCCGCATTCATCTTCCTCTGCTCGCATCCATCGCGTCCGCACCAAAATTCACAGGGACACCGACGACCACCGTTACTGCGTCTGGCACCGTTCGCGATTCAGCAACCGGTGCTGCAATACCGGACGCTCGTGTCACGTTTATTGGCACTCCATTCGAAGCAGTCACCGACTCCTCTGGAAAATTTGTTGTTGGCGGCCTCGCTACTGGTGACTATGCGGTAGAAGTCAGCTCGCCAGCACTCGACTCCGTTGGCGTCGTGCAACGCACAATGGTCATGCTTCAATCGCAAACGGCGATAAACCTGTTCCTGCCAACGCGCGCAGCGATAATGGTTTCTGCATGCGGAACCGACGACGGCACGGGCTTTGTGGCCGGCAACATTTTCATGCCGGGCACACTGCAATTGCCCGCTGGAATTCGTGTAGTGGCAGAATGGACGGCACTCTCGACCGATTCCGCGTCGCGATCGCGAGCAGACGCATTGCCAGGTGAACGTGTCGTGTGGCGTACCGCAGCGGCCAGCGCTCGGGGTACCTATCGCGTGTGCGGCGTGCCCGCCGGTACAAGCCTCGTTCTACACACCGAATCCGACAGCAACACCGTATGGGCCACCCCGCCGCGCATATTAGCGGTGCCCGTTGAGCGACGTTTTGCTCGCGTTGATTTGCAACTCGATTCGACTATGGCGCGCACCGCAACACTCGTAGGCATGGTATCGGGTGATAGCCTTGGCACACCCGTGGAAAATGTTGAAGTCACGATCTCTGACATCGCGCGAAAAGTTTTGACGAATGCGCGGGGTGAGTTTCGCCTCAGTGATATTCCGCCAGGCGCTCATCTTGTCTCCGCCAAACGCGTTGGCTATTCGCCGGTCATACTACCGCTCAACTTCGTAGGCGGCGCGATTGTTGAGCAGCACCTCCTACTCAGTCGCCTAAGCGCGCTCGCAACTGTGGCCGTCGAGGCCACGCGCGAACCGAAAGAATTTGAGGAACGGCGCGCGTCGGGTGTCGGACGCTTTCTCTCTCGGGGCGATCTCGAAAAACAACGCGGCCGTCGCCTTGGAGAAGTGCTTACGCAAGTATCGGGATTTGGAGCGGCATCTGGAGGTGCCGGGCACATGTGGGTGCTGGGAAAGCGAGCCCCCTCTCACCTTCTTCCCAGAGGGGGAGGTGCCAGTTGCGGCAGCGTGCGGCCCACGCAAGCCGGTCAACCACCCCCATGCACATTCACGCCGGACGATTTGCGCGACCTCGGCTACTACTGTCCTACGTCGGCCGAGCGGCTGCAAGGCATTACCGGTTGCGGTTGTTACGCACAGGTCTACGTCGACGGCCGTTTGATGAACAACACTCGGCCGACGGAACCGTTCGACGCCAACACCTTGCCCGTGGATGACTTGGAAGGTGTAGAATTCTACGGTTCGGCGGCCTCTACACCGGGGCGATACAGTTCGCCGAATGCACTGTGCGGTGTCATGTTGGTCTGGACACGACGACGTTGATGCAACGTCACGCTATCTCTTTTTCGATAAGGCCTACCGATGCGCACTGCACTAATGCCCTTGCTATTGTTCACGGTTGCCTGCGCGTCGTCGAGTGGCGGCTCGGCAGCAACTTCAACGAAGCCCGCTACACAGACCATAAGTGGCGCAGGAATCGGGTCATTGACCGTGAGGTCGACAACTGAAGCTGACCTTGCGCGCTTGCCGTATGCGCCAGACGCCGTTTGGCGCGTTCTTCCATCAATATTCGATTCGCTTGGAATACCCGTAACGGAATTGAATCAGACATCCAGGCAAATCGGAAACACCGGTTACAAAATTCGCCAACGGCTGGGTAAGGTGTCGCTTAGCCGCTACCTCGACTGCGGCTCTTCGCAAATTGGACCCAACGCCGACTCTTATGACGTATTCCTGACCGTGCTGACCACAGTCGCGCCTGCAGGCGACGCCGCATCGACCGCGCTCTCCACTGTGGTTGACGCACAGTCGCGACCAGCGACCTACAACCAGGCGTACAGTCATTGCTCATCGAAAGGCGGTATTGAAAAGCGAATCACCGACCTCGTCGCGGCGAGACTGTCTCGCTAACTAGCGATTCGGTGGCCGCCCACCACGACCTTTTGACGCACCACCTTCGGTTCGCGCGCCAAGCTTTTCTCGCAGCATTGTTTGCATATCCTAGGCGTATTTGTCGAGAGCTTTTCGTGCAGCCGGCTTCTGCGCGTCGTCCAGCATCGGCACCACCGTTTTTGCAGCGTCGTCAAAACTCGCCTGCACGTCATGCGCCACGCTCTGCAATGCATCACGCGCAATGACCAATCGCGCCTCGTCTTCGGCCGCGGGAGTGCCCGATGTACGCGGCTTGACGTCGCGTTTCAACGAATCAATGGCTGAGAATCGATCGCGATTCGACTCCTTCAACTTCGCGTCGGAATCTTTCAGCATTGTCGTTTGAGCGTCTGTGAGTTTGAGGTCCTTCTTTCGGTCAAGCAGCACTTTGAATGGACTCGCATTCTCAAAGTCTTTGACTGAAATGGTCGGACCGCTCGGCGCAGTCTTTCCCGCAACCGCGCTCCAGTCGGCGTCCCTGGCACCCCCCATTCCCTTCTTTTGTGCGAGCGCGAGTGTCGGTACAAACAACATCGCTGCAACCGTAAAGCGTACGTTGATCATGGCTCTCTTCCTCGTTGAAGTGGAGGGTGACAGCGGTTACGCTGATGTCTGCCGGACGTGTGCAAAAAGCTGCTTGCGCACTGCTGGATTACTGATTTTCCAGAGAACGCCGTCAGTAAAATAGTGATGAATGTTGATGAACATTAGTATGAGAATGGGAGCGGCACGGCCAGGTTCTTCGCCGAATGTGTTGCCAATGATCCCCATCAATGATGCCGGCACTACCTGCGCCACCACTACACTAACCACCAACAATACAACTCCGTACGCGGCCATGTGCGCAGCGACACGGGCCGTGGAACGCTTGCCGGAAGAAGCTGTGCTGTTAAGCTCCACGCGTACCGGAAAAATCAGGTATTGCATCGCATGTGCGATCTGCACCCAAAACAATGCTTTGGGATCGCGCGCCATCACTGCGTACCATGTAAAGATCGCCAACCACGCCACGATTGCGAGACGAGGTGGCATGCGCCCAGTGCGCCGACGCATCCGTTCCAACCCTATCAACCCCAGCACGAACGCGATAATTGTGGCGCCGCTTGCAATGCGATAGATGAGCACAACTCCACTCGGATCGCGCAATTGTGTGTAGAGAAACCATGCCAAATGCCACACCAACAGGATGCGTAAGCTCGTGCGCACAAGGCGACGCTCTGTCAAATCGAACGAGAGTCCATCAAGGTACGCAAACGACGCCATCATGCCCCACACCTGCCCGGTGTAATGCCAGGCGAGATACACGCTTGCAACGGTGATAAGCACAATCACCATCGCTCGCGACGATTGCGATTCGTAAATAGCGGCCAACATGTAGAGAATCAAAATGAGCGGCACGTAAATTGACGCCCATTTATGAGCACGAATCATTTCGCGACTGCCGTATACCAGGCGATACGAGGCCATGAAGTGCGGCATGTTGATGGCCGTCGCAATCCAAGCCTGGGCGCCAGCGCCAATAAGCACCAAATCGGTTCGACCACTCAACAGCAAAGGCACGAGCAGCAACAACGACAGGCCACCAACACTTAGAAAGTCGACAACAGGAGATATGATTGAGCCATTGGTAACGCGCGCGGCCGATGTTCCGACGGCGTTGCTTCCCGTTGCAGAAACTGCGGCTGTTGCAGTACGGGCCCTGCGTTTGGAAGCGCGAGTCATGTGCGTTGTTGCGGCGGTTATGTAATCGGACGCGGCCTTTTCGTCTGCATCTCGCAAGCAAAAAAGGCCGCCAAACTGCTGGCGACCTTTTTACGTACGCAAAGTGTTCGGCAGGTCAGTACGTTCGTGTTGGTCGACGATCCCAGATAAACGATCCACCGGGAACAAGGAATGCGGCTGTTTGTGGTGTACGCGCTCCGACCGTGGAACGCGGATACACGACGAGCGTAACCGCCGAACCCGACACACGCGTTCCAGGAACCGCGTCAATATCAATTTTTCCAGCAGCACCGGCGGTCGAAAACGCAACGACACCGAGCAAGGCCGTTTGATCTGCAAAAAGTGCTGTGCCACCGCCCGCCGGCTGCACGTTGTACTGAATGGACCCAGTGTCAGCGTTAACGAAAGTGGACACCGACAGCGGGGGAACACTCGCCCAAGTGGGCGTAGCTGGTAACGTCCCACCAGTCGGGTAGGTGCGAACGTCAATGGCTGTTGTCCCGGCGTTGATAACGCGTAATGCAACCTGGCTGCCAGGATCTGCAATTGTCTCTTCCAGGACCTTCAGCTTCATCTGACCGGCACGTGCCTCACCCCACAGAATGGCCGTGTAGTTTTTGCCATCGACCAAGGTCAGCGTGGAGTCCTTCAACTTGGTCGACGTGATCGACTGAATTGAATCGTCGAGGAAGATGGAGAAATGCCTGACCCCTGCAGCGGCCGGGCGGTATTGCACAGTGGCGGACGCCGTTATCCCGCTTGTAGTCGTGGGTGTATTCCGAAACCCAATGCGAAACGCAGCACTGTTTTCAACGATGTCTACGAAGCGAAAATCCAGGCCGTATGCGCCAGAACTGTCGGGAACTGCGTTAATGAACCGCACTCCCGCCGTAGGAGTGAACGGAACGACCGTTAGTGCATCATCCGGGGAACACCCGGCAACGGCAATGGCCGCGGCGAGAAACAACGTTGTACGACCTGAAATTCGCAGCATGAAGCACTCCGTAGGGGTGGAGACCAGCGCAACTAATGCCTGATGAAATGCGGGATTTTTGTGGTAAGGGCGGTGTCCGGCACAACGGGTTTGGTTTCCGGCGATCCGTTACCCAGGAGGCCCTGAGAGGCCAGAATTGCGACGAGTCCGATTGCCGCTGCACTTACGATTGCAGTTTTTGCGCGAGAGAACTTCTTCTCGCGAGCGACACTCACGAACTCGTCTTTAATACGAACATGCTCCCCCGACCACACCTGCGTGCCGCCGCGAAACGTTTCGACTTGTGCAACGGCCAGCAAATAACCTGCAGTGTCCCGTTGCACCAATCGCCCTTCAACTATCGTAATGCTCTGACCCATCTGATCGGTCAAGCCAACACGCCCAGCGTCGTTTATCGCCAACGAGAGCATCATGCCAAGAGGCAAGGGCTGACCCGAAATGGGTTGAAGGCTCGTGCATGCAGCTAAGCCAGCGTACGCACACACCACCACACCCAGCCAAAGCTTTCGCACAACGCCGGCCTGAATTACCAACCGTACACGCTGAGCGGCGCGACCGACCCGGCAGCGTTGCCTACCCCAGGACCGGCTCCGTAAAGGGACGATATCGCTGTGCCTCTCGCTTGCAAATCCTGAAAAGGTACGGCCCAGAACAACGGCGTGTCTTTCGGCAGTTCGCCCCAGCCGCGCCCATCCAGATACCACGGAGCGTAGCTCGTATATGCCGTTTCGATACGCTTTTCATACTTGAGAGCGTCAAACAGATTGCCGCACGCGATAACATTGAACGGAGCGACTGGCACCTTTGGTACGCAGTTTGCGCCGCCCGGCACAGGCGTTGTCGCATCAAATACCGTGATTGGCGGAAGGCCGGCAGTAACTCGTGAGATATTTACGAGAGCCGCGGCCCCTGCAAAGTTGCCTTGGCGGTACAGGCCTTCCGCTTGCAGAAGGTCTACTTCAGCCTTCACGAAGAATGGTGTCGGACCGTTTTGCTTGCCGCTTCCATCCCCTTTTTGATTCCACGAGTAAAAGCGAACGTGGTCATAATTTGACAACGCCCAGCCGGCCCCGGCCGGGTCGTTGGCGCCCGGACGGTTCACGAAGTAACGCTTGCAAGGGGTGCTCGCGGCCGAACACGAAGTAATTGCAAAATCTGCCTGCTGCGCGGCCCTGGTTGCGCCCTGCGGAAAGCGCAAATCGGGGGTAACCATGGTAAAGCTTGTGTTACCGGAACCACGCTCACCAACAGGTTGCGCAATCCACGCCGCATACGCCCCGGACACGTCAGCCATACCGATGAAAAACGGCGGCATCTGGTGCCACGTGGTGAATGCTAAATATTGCGTGCGCCATGCGTTTATAGGCGCGGTCGTGGTATTCGTAATGATGAGATGATCGGCAGTGAAACCGCCCTGTGCATCGGCAACAACTGCTGCCCAGTCTACCGCTGCGCGCTCAGCAGGCGTACGAGCCATGTTGGCACGAATGCGAGCGCGATAAGACTTCACCAATTGCAGAAAATTCGGTTTTGTCCATGAAGTTGGCGACGGAATCCACTCGGGGGGTATGGGGAAACCCTGATCGCCAGTTGCGGTGAGATTCGTCAAATCAATTGCGCGTTGCAACGCGGCATACGCCGAATCGGCCGCCACTTTGTAGCTCACCAAAACACCCGCGTCGTAGGCGTCTTGCCCCACGTTGATAACGGTCGCCGAGTCATGCATCAGGGCCGCGTACCCGAGCGAAACGCCGCGCAGGAATTCGGCAAATGCCTTATTACGAGCGTCCCGGGCCGCGCTGGTGTAGAACAACTTGCCACTCTTTACCTGCGTGAGATAGGTGGTCGTAACGCGATCAACCTCCGCCATGTACTGATACAGCCTGAATTGCTCACCAAAACAGGTATTACCTGGCGTATTCGTATTAGCCGCCCCGGTAAATGGCGTACGCCCGTTCAAGCAGTTGTTGGCAAGATTCGAGTAGTTCATCAACGACTGCACACCAGCCATTCCCTGCAGGTCGGTCGTACTTCCGTAAAGGCCCGAACTCCACCGCTTGTAATAGCTGCCGATCAATGCCTCGGCATCACCCGGAGTTCCGAGCAGCTGCGTCGAATTGCCAGAGTTCGGATTGACCACGTTGAGATCGGTATCGTTACACGCTGCAACACCAGTCAGGACCGCCGCAGCGATAACCCCTCGAATGAGCGACTTCTTCATCGTGGCCATTTTTAGTAGCGGGCGGAGAGGGAGAACGTATAAGTGCGGAGCGTCGGAAAATCGAATGCATCAACTTGATTGATCAGACCTGACCCGGCCTGACCACCCGACACGCCCACTTCGGGATCGTAACCGCTGTACTTGGTGAACGTGAACAGGTTGCGGCCAATCGCAGAGACCGTCCAATCACCGCCAACGCCCCTGATCTTGCCCAAATGGAACGTCAAACTCGCTTCGCGAATTTTTGCGTACGATCCGCTCTCGGTGTTGTAGTTGTTCGGGCCCAACAAATCGTAGAAGCCGCCAGATCCCGCACCTTCGGATCCACCCACGCGCCAGCCATATCCCAACGGCTTGGCAGTTCCAACGGTCTTGGCACCCTGGTCGAAGTAGCTCGACGACAAATCAAGCAACCCCCACGCTTCGCCCTGATTTTGAATCTTGTGGCCAATCGTACCGTCAAGCAGCGCGTACAGCGAAAGCTTCTTGTACGTCACCGTGTTGTTTAACCCAAATCTGAAGCTGGGAAGCGTATTGCCAAGAATGTGCAGGTTTCCGACGCCTTCACCCTTCTGTCCGCGAAGCGGGCGGTCGACAATCGGATGCCCAAACGCCAACGGGTAATTCCAGGGCGAATCGGCAGCAGACAGCTTGGAGTTCCACAGGTTCTTGGTAATGCCGTCTTTGTAGCTGTTGCCTTCGCCAACCCACACCACCCAACCCTGGTCGTTTACCTGATACGCCTTGCCGTCACCGCCGCAGCTCGCTTGTACCGAAGCCGGCATGTCCGAGCACGTCTTGTAGAATTTCCGTCCCCAGATGTTGCCATAACGATTAACCGGTACTCCATCGACCTTGTCCGTGCGCGCCGTGATGAGAAACAGCGAACCGGTGCCTTGGGTCGTGCCTGCATCGGTGAAATACTCGGGCAGAAACAGCTCAGTGATGTAGGCGCGGTTGCGATCATACGTGCCGCGAATATTCCACTGAAAATCCTTCTTGGTGACAATCGGCAGGTTAACCGCCAATTCCACCGTTTTGTTTGACAGCGTTCCAGCATTCTGCCATTTGGTGGAGAAGCCGAAAGCTGCAGGTGTCGGCACGTTCAAAATCTGATTGCGTGTGTCCGAGGCAGCGTACGTGAATTCAACACCCAGCCGCCCGAACAACGTAAAGTCCGATCCCAGCTCTGTTTCAGTCGTCGTTTCCGGTTTGAGCAGCGTATTGCCAGCCTGACCGGACGAGCAGCCGGTGGCCGAGCACGTATAGGTCTCGTACTGGGCGCTAAACCGCGGCGTGTTTCCGGCCGATCCGCGTGATGCACGTACCCGGAAGTCGGATACACCCGGAACGCCCCAGAACCTCTCTTCGGACACGCGCCACACGCCTGATATGCGGCCGAACGGTGCCCAGCGATTACCTGCTCCAAACAGCGAGCTTCCGTCATAACGGTACGTACCGTCGAGAATATATCGCCCCTTGAAGTCGAGATTACCACCGGCAATGCCGCCCATGTTTTTGATGAGCTGAGCGCTTGAGCCCGTGGTGAATTTCAACGTCGTGTTGCTGAGCGTGTACACGTCCTTAACGACGTACGCCTTACCGGAGGTGTTGTTCGCCAATTGATAGTCGCGATCAATAAGCCCGCGCAGGTTGAACTTGAAGTTCAGGTCGCTGCGGAGCTGCTTCCGGAAAGTGGCCGACACCTGCGCATTCATCGACTCGTGATTCAGGTTGCTGATTCCCTGATCACCGGCGTTTCGATCTGCGTCAATAGCGTCGGTGCGGAAACCCTTTACCTCATAGTTGTTCGAATATCGCTGCCGATAGTCGTAACTATAAAGCGCGTCGAATGACGCCCACTCGGCTGGCGTGTACACAACAGAAGCGCTGGCCAGATAGCGTGCGGAATTCGTGTAGTTAGTAGCGTTTTGTGCGGAGTAAACAAAGGTACCAGCGCCATTCGCAGTGGGACGGAAGCCTGTGCCGCCACCGCGAATAATCGGACGGCCAAGCGTGTCAACCGCCAGGTAATTCGTACCCGCGGGCGCACCACGGAGAAGCCCGCCAAAGAAACTGCCGCGGTTGTCCGTGAATCCCTTGTCGTACAAAGTGCTCAACGAAAATGTAAGATTTGGCCGAACATCGTAATCGAGGTTAACGCGAGCCTTGCGTTGCTGCTGGCCTAGTAAGCCGCGAATTGCGCCGGCATCGCTGGTGTAGGCTGCGCTAGCCAGGTAGCGCACGCCACCCGCGCGACCACTCGCCTCCACAGAATTGAGCGTGACGGGATTTGCCTGAACCAACTGCGCAAAAGTATTGTAGCGCTGTCCCGGCCACGGATTGGCCTGATACACGTTCAACAGCTCACCGCTCGCTGCGTTCGGCGAGAACCACTGGGCCGACTGTTGCGTTCTATTCGTGTCAGCGTTGACACCGTTGATACGCTGAATTTCCTGCATCCAATTGAACGTCTTCGAGCAAGGTGCGACGTTGGCGGACCCCGTTACACAAAATCGCCTGCCGGTTTCGTCGAGCTGCAACGGATGATTAATCGGTTGACCGTAATCGATTCCGTTCACAACCGAATTGCCGTACTCGGTACGAAACGTGAATTGCACGCCATCGCGCGCTGCCCCACGCTTGGTCTTGATGACAATGACACCATTGGCAGCCGACGACCCATACAGGGAGGCACCAGCAGCGCCCTTCACGACTTCTACTGACTCGATATCAAGTCCGCCAATTTCTGTCAAACTCTGATTACGCAGGATAATGCCATCGACAATCATCAGCGGGCCCGTTGTACGACCGCTCGCGTTGATTGAGGTCGGCCCACGAAGCAGAATCTCTGGCGTTGTCCCGGGCTGCCCGCTCGTGGATGCAATGCGCATTCCGGCCACCTTGCCCTGCAAGGCAGTAATCGGGTTGAGCGCGGGCACCGGAATATCCTCGGCCGTAACACGCCCAACCGAGAACGCAACTTTCGAACGCTCCGTTCCTTCTATGGAGCCAGTTACAACGACCTCGCTTAGCCGATTGATGTCCTTCTTGAGCACGAAGCCGTGGCTTTGACTGCCAGCTGTCAAGTGAAACGTGAGTGAGGCCGGCACATACCCTACCGCGCGAACTCTTAACGTCACTTCCTGATTGGTTACACGAGCCGCAGCCACGACGAGGTTGTACACGCCTTTTTCATTCGTTGGAACAGAAAGATTCAGTTCCGAAATGAAAACGTTTGCAAACTCAACCGGCGTACCCGCCTCACTCGTAACAGTCCCGGTAAGTACGGCATTTTGTGCTGCCGCGCGGGTCAGTGGTGCAGCGAGTAAGAAGCCCAATAGTGGCAAAACGGTCAAACGAAAACGATCCAGCAGGCGGCTGTTGGTCATCATTACCCTTGTCCAAAAGAAATGGGACTACTCAACGGCGGGGTTGTTTCGCGCGGCACGAA
>JBDUAX010000395.1:0-4431 GCA_040004455.1 Gemmatimonadaceae bacterium | reverse complement strand
GCGCGGGCGCGGGCGCGGGCGCGGGCGCGGTGGTAGATACGGTCGCAGCTGCCGTTGTTCCAACGACATTGATTGATCAATTCTCAGTCCGCAGTGAAACGAACGGAGAATACAGAATTGGGAATACTGAATCGATCGAGCGCATTTTGCGTTGAGCGCGCTGTGTGGAGATCCGTTGGAGCCGCGAAAGCGAGCTATTCAGCTGGCCGAGTTGCAGCGCGAGTTGACAGTGTTGAGCGACTTCGGCTAGCCCCAAAAATAATGAAACAAAAGGTGCCAGCTGAAAGCTTGGACAGCTGGTAGCCGGGAGCTTTTGCTATCAGCTGCGAGCCTTTTTAGTGCCTGTCCGAAATTGAAACCAGAGCAGATTCAGAATATTTGTGCTCTGGTTGACAATCTACCAAAGCCGGTTAGTGTTCTGGTAGAATGACTACTAAAAAAGAATTCGACCGCACCGCGCTGCTCCAAGGCACCCTTGACCTCCTCATTCTGCGAACTGTGGCGCTTGGCAAATACCACGGCCATGGCATCGCGCTGGCGATTCAACACTCGTCGCAGGGCGCGCTGCTCGTGGATCATGGTTCGCTCTACCCCGCCCTACAGCGACTTGAGGCCGCGGGTTGGATTGAGGCAGAATGGGGCGTTTCGGACAACAATCGCCGGGCGAGGTTTTACGAACTGACGCGATCAGGTCGCAAGCGGCTGCAACGCGAGGCAGGCGAATGGCGCCGCATGGTTGAAGTCATGTCCCGCGTTCTCGGCCCCGAACTGAGCGGAGAAGTGTAAATGCGATTGTGGTATTTCTGGCGCATCCGACGTTCCGATTCGGACTTTGCGAACGAAGTCGAGTCGCACATCGCACTTGAGATTGACCGGTTGGTGGAGAGCGGAATGCCGTTGAACGACGCTCGTCATTCAGCTCGGCGCGCATTTGGTAACACAACCTCGGTGAAAGAACATTTTCATGAGCGACATTCCGCGTCGCGATGGGAATGGCTTGTGCAGGACACGCGATACGCGTTTCGCCGAATGAAACGCGAACCAGGTTTTACCATAATCGTGGTGTTGTCGCTCGCACTTGGCATTGGTGCAAACACAACAATGTTTGGTGCCGTCGATGCGTTGTTGTTCCGAACTCCCGCCCACGTGCGCGACGGCGATCGAATTCAGCGACTGTATTTCACGGTTCCGACTCGCAGTGGGCCTGGAGAGCCCTCGGCTACGACGGGATACCGCGCATTCGTTGCCATGCAAGATCGTGTTCCTGCTTTTGAATCAGTCGCAGCATACTGGTCAAAAACGATTTCGAGTGGACGTGACGCCAACGCGCGTCCATTGGAAACGACAATAGTCTCGACGAATTTCTTCACCACTCTCGGCGTGCAGCCGACGCTCGGAAGATTTTTTTCGAGCAGTGAACGCGCAACAACGGATCGCGTTGCAGTAATCTCGTACGAGCAATGGCGTTCGCAATTCAACGGGGACCGGACCGTGTTGGGACAAACGATTGATGTCGCGGGTGAGCTGTACACAATTATTGGAGTTGCGCCGCCTGCATTCACCGGCGTCAATTTGAGTCGCGTTGATATTTGGTTGCCAATTGGTAGCGCTGAACGCTTGATGGCGCGTTCTGCGCTGTTTGATGGAGGTACAAGCTACTGGTGGCGACTCATCGCCAAACGAAATTTGAATGCAACGGTCGAGCGCGCAACGGCCGAAGTAACCAACGTGTATCGCGAGATCTGGCGTGATGAACCACGCTATGACGAATCGTTTGCAAAGGCGACCGCACTGGTCGGCCCTGTTATTGAAGCACGTGGACCAGCTGCCGCTCCGGATGCGAGAGTCGCGACCTGGATAGTTGCGGTGTCGCTGCTGGTTTTGATGATTGCATCGGCGAATGTTGCGAACCTGTTTCTGCTACGGGGATTAATGCGACAACGCGAAGCGGCGCTGCGATTGTCCCTCGGTGCAACACGTACACGATTGATGCGACAATCTTTTGTCGAAGGAGCACTTTTTTCGCTCTTTGGTGCTGTGGGCGCCATTATGCTGGCAAATTGGACGGTTGGGGCAATGCACGCATTCCTTTTACCGGATGCGCTCAAAGAAGGCATCTTCAATGTCCGATTGCTCGCGTTTACTGCGATCACTGCGATCGGAGCTGCGCTGCTTTCTTCAGTCGTTCCTGCATTCGTTGCGGCGCAGAGAAGTGGCACTGCGAGGCTTGGTTCATCGCGCATTGTGCGAACGGCGAACAACCTGATGTTGCAGCGCATCCTCATCGCTTTCCAGGTTTCACTCGCAACGGTATTAGTTGTGGCGTCAGCGCTGTTCGTAACGAGCTTGCGCAACGTACAGCGCATAGATCTCGGCCTTGACGTTGAGCATCTGATGTATGTCAAACTGGACCTAAAGGCAAACAAGTTACTGGAAGATGCGAAGGGCAATTCGAGACGAGCGATAATCTTTGAGACCATTCTCCGACAATTGCGACAGCTTCCCGGTGTTGCCTCAGCGAGTGCGACGGATGGCGAGCCGCTCGCTTCAGGATGGGGTGTTTCACTTAGCACACCTTCGATTCCCGAACCCGCATCCGGTACACCGGTTCCGTTCGGTCGCGCTGTCAGTACGGATTATTTCGAAACAATGGGCACGCGATTGTCACGTGGGCGATTCTTTACCGGCGCGGATCATCGCGCTGATTCGCACGTCGCAATTGTCGATGACATGGCCGCGAAGCAGTTCTGGCCAAGTGGTGATGTCGTTGGTTCGTGCGTGCGGCTCGGTTCGGAGAAGGGTTGCACAACAATTGTCGGTGTCGTTCGGAGCACGGTACAGTGGACCATCATCGGCGACAAAATCGCGATTGTGTACGTGCCCATCGAAGCATGGCCGGATCATCAGCCGAGCATGATCGAAGTGCGCACGGTCGGCGATCCAGCAAAGATGGTCGATGTCGTTCGAAATTCAGTTGGATCAGCGTCAGCGGGATTGCCGTGGGCAACAATTCTGTCGCTTGGCGAATGGCTCAGCCCACAGCTGAAATCGTGGCGGCTGGGCGCCTCGATGTTCACGGCGTACGGCGTACTCGCAATTGGTCTCGCGGCAATTGGCTTGTACGGCTTGTTATCGTACGTGGTCGCGCAACGCACACACGAAATTGGCATTCGAAAGGCGCTCGGTGCTTTGAACGTGACATTGGTAAACATGGTGCTGCGCTGGGCGATCACGATGACTGTAGCCGGACTCATTGTTGGAGTCCTGCTTTCATTTGGAGCGAACCGCTACATGGCCAAACAGTTGTACGGCGTATCACCGCGGGATCCCTTTGCGATTGTCGGTGGTGCGCTGCTGCTGCTTGTTGTTGCGGTGTTGGCGAGTGTTGTTCCGGCAAGGCGCGCGAGTCGAGTGGATCCAATGGAAGCACTGCGCATGGAGAATTAGTCAATTCAACGTTGCGCAGTTCGGGGTGCGGATCACGAATTCGCGTGGCGCTCGTTGCTACCGACCGAAGCTGCTTACGCTTGAGGGATGTGCCATCATTGGCAGTGCGCGGCTCACGCGTACACTCGGCACGGCTGATGGTGAGCTGCCGACGCGGAGGAATGTTGCCTGGAAGTCGTAGTCGTCGACGACATGGTCGACGTGGGCGTCGATGAGGGCGCCTGGGCCGGGTTGCAGGACCGGTAACGAAGCCAAACCGCGCTGGGGGGCGCCCCCCATTGGAAATGTGGCACCAAAATCATCGGGAATCCGCACCATTGTCACGCCGTCAATATCATCCGCCTGCCACGGCGCACGACACTCGAAATACCCGTTCACCTTATCTATCCCCGTCACCAACAACTCTGCTTCGCGTCCCGTAAATCGCTCGTACCGCTCCCCCGTAATCGCTCGCTGCAACTCCTGCACGCGCTCCTGTCTCTCGTTCTTGAGCGACTGAGGCACATCATCAAACATGTCGTTCGCACGCGTTCCTTCCTGCGGCGAATACGTGAACACCCCGACGCGGTCAAACTGAATTTCCTCGAGAAAATCAAGCAACGTGTTGAAGTCGTCTTCAGTCTCACCAGGAAATCCCACAATCACGGTCGTGCGCATTGCGAGGTCGGGCACAGCGTCACGATACATGCGCACCTTCTCGCGGATCGTGCGTTGACGCTCAGGCCTGCGCATGCGCGCGAGCACCGCGTCAGAACCGTGTTGCATCGGGGTGTCGAGGTAACGAACAATCCGCGGATTCGCCGCAATCACGTCCAGCAAGCGCGGAGTGATTCCGGCTGAATACAGGTAGAGATTTCGAATCCACGGGATGCTCGTTTCTTTCACAAGCGTTTCCAGCAATTCCGGCAGCGCGAATCCGTCGCGACGATCACGCCCGTAATGCGCCAGATCCTGCGCGACCAGATTCAGTTCGCGCGCGCCTTG
>JBDUAX010000394.1:0-4435 GCA_040004455.1 Gemmatimonadaceae bacterium | reverse complement strand
ATTTCGGCGCGTAGGTCGGCAGTTGGCGTGCCATGTGCGCGACTGACGTTCCCACAAACAGAATTACGCTCACCAGGCCGAATAGCAGCACGATCACGGTCAGCGCTGTTGCGATGGGGCGCGACACGTGATGTCTGATCAACCATTGCTGCACCGGAAGTATCATTGGTACGATTAGCAGTGCCAGCAGCAGCGGATTCGCAACGGGCGCCGCAGCTTTAAGCCCGCTGACAATGACGACGATGCAGGCCGCTGCAATAAGCCAGCGGAGGATTGGCATAAGCGCAATGCGCTGATGCTGATGTGGGTGCTGATTACTATCGCGCGAAGTCACAATCTATCTCCTGTCGCTGCATTCGTCCGCCACCCTGTCCGCCCATCAGCGCTTCGACTTCCGCCGCGCTGACGCGATTCACATCTCCAACAATCGTGTGTTTCCGGCAGCGCGCAGCTGTGGCAAATTCGAGCGCGTACTGTGCGGACTTCTTTTGAATCAGCGCATAAATGAGCCCAACCGTGAAGGAATGGCCAGCTCCAACGTGATCGACAACGTCGGCAATTTCGTAACGCTTGGAAACAAGAAATTCCTTGCGATTGTGAAGGCACCCCGCCCAACCGTTGTTCGTGGCGCTGTTGCCTTCTCGAAGCGTGATAACCTGCAGGTCGAGATTTGGGAATGCATTCGACGCCTGTTCAGCCAGGACTCGATACCACTCAACATTAAGTGCGCCGTCACGTTCCGCATGTTTGGGGATGATGCCGAGCATTGTTTGACAATCACCTCGACCGGCGACACCAACGTGAACTTGCTCCACGATGGCGCGCATGACGTCGGGAGGATTCTTTCCATATCGCCAAAGAGTGTCGCGAAAATTGTAGTCGCAGGAAACTGTAAGCCTGAGTTTTTGTGCACCCGTAACGGCGTCAAGGCAAATTGTTGCGGCCGATTCACTTAAAGCCGGAGTAATGCCGCTCACGTGCAACCACGTCGCACCCTCGAAACATCTGCTCCAGTTAAGCGGAATCGGCGCAACGTTCGCGAACACTGAATTTTCGCGATCGTACACAACGCGACCAGATCGTTGCCCCGCTCCGGCTTCCAGATAGTACGTGCCGAGGCGCCCGGCTTCACGCACGACGTTTGACGCGTCGATTCCAAAGCGACGCAGTTCACCAATGGCCGCGTCGCCCAGTGGGTTGTTCGTGAGCGCCGAAACAAATGCACAATCAATTCCGTCGCTCGCGAGTGTTGCCGCGACATTCGCCTCGGCCCCGCCGAACGTCGCTTCGAGCCGACCCGATTGCATGAGGCGTTCGCGGCCAGGTGATTTCAATCGCAGCAATAATTCCCCCAACGCAACAACGCGGGGAGAGCTCATGATTGCTGAATTGCTGAGACTTCCATCATCGTATCTTTGGTTTCGCGTTCAATGCGCGCAAAATCGCCGGCTGAAAGCCAGGCATCGGGTGCCATCCATGAACCACCGCAGGCAACAACGCATCCAGTAGCGAGATACGTTGCCATTGATGCGCGTTTAAGTCCACCAGTCGGAATAAATTCCATGTTGCCATACGCTGCGGAAACGGCTTGCAAATAACGCACGCCACCCGCTGGTTCTGCGGGAAAGAATTTTACAATGTGCAAACCGAATCGCATTGCCGTTTCGATTTCCGTTGGCGTAACGACGCCCGGGAAAATTGCAATCGAGCGGGCTTGACAATACTCGACGACTGCCGGGTTGAGCCCAGGGGACACAATGAATTGTGCGCCGTTCTCAATGGCTTCCTTTGCTTGCGCCGGCGTCAGCACCGTTCCCGCGCCAACCACGACTTGTGGTCGCTCGCTGCTGAGGCGTTGAATGGCGTCCAGCGCCGCTGGTGTGCGCAACGTGATTTCTGCAATAGGCAGCCCGCCGTTAAACAGCGCATCGCCGAGTGCAACAGCGCGTGTCGCGTCGGAGAGCACGAGTACTGGAAGTACGCGCAGTTTGCGCAGTTGAGCGACGATCGAGTCTGATGAGCTGATTGGTGTCATGAAGTCGATATTTGTAGACCTTCCCTCAATCTCTGCAAGTACATCGCACCCAACGCGCGATCCATGCAAGCCGAGTCCGGTACCAAGCGCATCATCGTCATAAGATGGCGCAGTCGAACCGTCGGACAATGGCATCGCCAACTGCGTGCGCGTCCAATCAACACCGGCATGAATTTGTAGCAAACTACTGGCATCCCGACGCGCGCAACGTGACGCAAACTGTCGCACCAATTGTGGATCAGTGGTGCCGCGAGTGGCCCAAACCAACGAAGCGCCATCTGCATTTTACCCGGCAACCGGTGCAAGGTTGTACGAGTCGCGCGCCAATTCGTAAGCCAGCGCCCGTGCCATGATTCTCGCGTCGTCCAGGTCGATAATGCTTCGCGCAACGAGTCCAGCCAGATAGTTCGCATCAATGCGTCGCGATAAGTCGTGTCGCGCGGGAATCGAGCAGAACGCGCGCGTATCGTCGTTGAAGCCGGTGGTGTTCCAGATGCCCGCAGTCTCTGTTGTTTGCTGACGAAAGCGCTGTATACCCTCAATGGAATCGTTAACCCACCACGCGGGCCCAAGCCGCACAGAGGGGTAATGACCGGCGAGGGGGGCGAGTTCGCGCGCATAGGTCGATTCGTCGAGTGTAAACAGAATCAAGCGAAAGCGCGGATCGTTGCCGTAGGCGGTCAGCAATGGACGCAAGTTGCGAGTGAACTCCGTCGCAATTGGAATATCTCCACCAGCGTTAGCTCCAAAGTGTTGCGCAACCTGTTCGTTGTGATTCCGGAGCACCCCGGCGTGCAATTGCATGACTAATCCGTCGTTCAGCGAAAGATCGGCCATCTGCATCAACATGTGCGCCTGAAATCGACGTTGATCATCCCCCGTTGCAGTGCCGGCCAAGGCACGGGCAAAAATCTGATTCGCAGTCTGACTGTCGAGCGCGGCCGTGTACGGATATGTCACACCGTGGTCAGTCGCGGTCGCACCCATCGCTTTGAATGCGGATCGACGAATTGCCAGCGCGCGGACGAACGAAGCGATGTCGGTAATCGGATTGAAATGCAGGCTCTCGAGTTTTGTGAATTCCGGACGCCACGCATTACTTGCAATCTGAAACAGTGCGTCGGGGCGGAAAGTCGGAATTACGCGACCGCCCCATCCTGAAGTACGAATGCTCGCGTGATACTCGAGCCGATCGGTGGCAGAATCTGTGGTCGCGAGCACTTCGATGTTGAAGCGATCAAAAAGCGCGCGCGGCAGATATTCCGGCGATGACAGCTTGTCTTCGATCGCATCGTAGACGGCGAGCGCGGTGGACGCATTCAATTTGACGCGAACATCAAACAGTTCGTGCAGCACATAGTTCATCCACAGTCCCGACGGCGTGCCCAAAAACAAATGGAAATGCTCAGCAAACAACTTCCAGATCTTTCTGGGATCGCTCTCAACGGAAATTCCAGTCAGCGCGGCAATTCCAAGCCGTTCCATGGGAACGCCCTGCGAATAGAGCAATCGTACGACGTTGTGATCCGGCGTAATCAACAAAGCGGCCGGATTCGGAAACCGCGTGTTTTCGGCCAACAACTTTGGCTCCACGTGACCGCGCGGGCAAATCAATGGCAGCGATTTCGTTTCCGAATACAATTCGCGCGCAACGTTCCGAATTGCGGAATCGGAATCGAAAAACCGGTCTTCGTCCAGTCGCAGTTCGCTCACGTTAGCGAGTGGCCAGCTGCTGGACGCCAGTGAATGCACTGAAGCCGCCGTCGACCGGAATCACAACGCCGGTAACAAACTTCGCTCGCCCGAGAATTGCAACACGCGCGCCTGCTGAGGCCAGAGCATTGGACATGCTGCCGCCAAGCACGCCGTAGCCAACAGTTGAACGGGGAGATCGAATTTGCTCAAATCAGGTGCGGCCATCAGATACCCGGTGTCGTTGAGGGGTCCCAGCGCTGGAGAACTTCCTGTGCGTTTCGCAAATGCGCCAGCATGCGACTGACCGCCAGTTCCGACTGGCGCTGTTTGAGCGCCGCGACAATGCCCAAATGCTCTTCATGATCCTCCTGGCGCGCGTTCTGAATGTCGAGAATCAATCGTTGTTCGCGCGTAAAAAGGCTGGTCAACACACCCAGCACCTGTTGCAAGACCGAGTTGCCTGAAGCAATCGCGATTTGCTGATGAAACGCGAGATTCATTTCGTTAAGTAGCGAAACGTCAGGGAGGCTCGCCCCGGACCGCGTGAGCGACGGGTCCATTTCGGCGAAATGATTTTCCGTTGCATGCTTCGCAGCCAGTGAGACCGTTGTCGATTCGAGCGGCATGCGTGCCTCCACCAAATCGAGCAGCAACTTCTTCGAAACCGTACCAGCGAATATCGGGTTCATTATCACGAGCGAATCG
>JBDUAX010000393.1:0-4444 GCA_040004455.1 Gemmatimonadaceae bacterium | reverse complement strand
CACCGCATCATCTTGCAAGGATGACCCACCCCACACCCAGCACACACTTCGAACAACTCGGCGGCGACGCCGGCATTCGCATACTCGTCGATCGCTTCTACGACTTGATGGACAGCGCACCAGAAGCGAAAAATGTACGTTCACTGCACGCCGCCAGCCTCAAACATAGCCGCGAAAAATTGATCATGTTTCTCACTGGCTGGACCGGCGGGCCGCCGGTGTACGTCGAAAAAGTCGGGCCACCAATGTTGCGCATGCGGCACATGCCGTTTGCGATCAGTCCGCGTGAAAGCAAAGAGTGGCTGTGGTGCATGGACCACGCGCTGAATGACCAGGACATTCCGAACGAATTGCGTGAATTCCTGCGTGTGAAATTCCATGAACTGGCCGCCCACATGGTGAATCGTGTGCCGGGAGTGACGGAAGACTGAACGCGCTCGATTGGACCTGATGGTGCGAGGTACATCGCCACGGATGTTGGGAGCGGCGGCGGCCAAATCTGGCGTGTTGCACCGCGGTAGGAATCAACGCTTCACGCGCGGCGTTTTCTTGCCGCTCTCGATGGGAACCGGCGTCGCCGGCAAAACATTTTTCAGCCACCGACCAGTGTACGAACCGGGAATAGCTACAATGTCCTCGGGCCTTCCCATTCCCACAACGCGACCACCGCCATCGCCGCCTTCAGGGCCCATGTCGATCACCCAGTCGGCCAGCTTGATGACATCGAGATTGTGTTCAATAAGCAACAACGTGTGACCCTGGTCGAGCAAACGCTCAAAAACTGTTGCGAGTTTCCGAATGTCTTCGAGATGCAAACCGGTTGTCGGTTCATCAAGGACGTACAACTTTCTTCCGGTCGCGCGAGCAGTTAGCGCAAGTTCCCGCGCAATTTTCAAGCGCTGGGCCTCGCCACCTGACAATGTTGTTGCCGGTTGCCCAAGCCGAAGATAGCCGAGCCCGACTTGCTGCACGTGCCACAACGCCTGCGCGAGTTTGTCTTCCCGCGGGAAAAAGCGAATGGCTTCATCCACCGTCATGTCGAGCACGTCGTAGATGTTCTTGTTGCGCACACGTACTTCGAGAACTTCGCTCTTGAATCGTTTACCGCCGCACGTTTCGCAGGGCACGAATACATCGGCCATGAACACCATCTCCACTTCAATGGCGCCCGCGCCTTCACACGTTTCGCAGCGACCACCTGCCACATTGAATGAGAAATGTCCAGGCGTGTATCCTCGCGCGCGACTCAATGGAGCATCGGCAAACAATCTTCGAATTTCGTCGAACGCTTTGACAAACGTTACCGGGTTTGAGCGCGGCGAACGGCCAATCGGACTCTGATCAACCAACACCACATCATCAATGAAATCTGCACCCGTCAGCGACTTGAACGTGCCAACGGTTTCGCCAAGGTGTTCCTTGGCGGAGTGTTCCCCTTGCAACTTCGATTCAAGCGCGTGAAAAAGAATGTCGTGAATTACGGTGCTCTTTCCCGAACCGGAAACGCCAGTTACGGCCGTCATCGCGTTGATAGGAATGCGTATGTCCACGTCGAATACGTTGTGCGCGCTTGCTCCTGTGAGCTCAATCCAGCGCGGTCCAACTGCACGGCGTGCCGCAGGTAATGGAATGGACTTGGCGCCTGTCAAATACTGACCCGTGAGCGGGCTCTCGTGCATCCGCTCCATCGGCCCGGCAAATACAACGTGTCCACCGTGTTCGCCTGCGTTTGGACCAAGCTCCACCATGTAGTCCGCCACGCGAATTGCGTCGAGATCGTGTTCAACCATCACGACAGTGTTTCCGCCGTCGCGCAATCGGTGCAACAACGCAAGCAGCTTGTCCATATCGCGCGGGTGCAACCCGATACTTGGCTCATCCAACACGTACAACGAATCGACCAACGCGGCGCCCAGGGCGTTTGACAGCGCGATGCGTTGCGCTTCGCCGCCGGAAAGTGTGCGCGTTGCGCGATCAAGCGTGAGATACGTGAGTCCAACTTCAGCGAGAAACCGAGTACGCGACCGTGCTTCCCGCAAAATCGTATCGGCGATCGCACGTTCGGTTTCTGTGAGCGGAATACTATCCAGCCAATCGCGCAGGAAACTAATCGGCAACTGCGAAGCATACGCGATCGTTCTGTCGGCAACGCGCACTGCCAGCGAATCAGGTTGCAGTTTCGCTCCATTGCACGCTGTACACGTTTGCGCGCGCTGATACTTCCGCAAAAAAATTCGGATGTATTGCTTGTATTTCTTCTCTTCCAGCGCCTCCAGAAACGGCATCATTCCCGTATAGGCGCGCGTCTTCGCATGCAGCAGCTGCGCGCGCGCGGCCGCCGGAAGGGTGCGCCACGGCGCGTCGGGAGAAACGCCCAGCGATTTGGTAAATTCCACAACCTTACGGCGCTGTGTTTCGTAGCGTGGCGCCGTCCACGGGTCAATTGCGCCATCGCGCACGCTGCGTTCGACGTTTGGAACGATCAGCGCTTCATCGTACGCGAGAATGGCGCCGAACCCATTGCAGGTTGGGCAAGCGCCTTGCGGGTTGTTAAACGAAAAAAGCTGCGGCGTTGGATTCGGCGCGCGCGTTCCGTCGTTTGGACACTCAAATCGTTCGGTGAACGCCAAGCGTGTTACTGCCCGATCATCATCACCACGTGCTTCGGGTGGCGGCACAATCGCGGAAGGGAAGAGAATTGTGGCGTCTCCATCCCCTTCAATAAACGCCGCCTGCACCGCCTCTGCGACGCGTGAACGGTCGGCCTGATTCACAATCAGCCGATCAATTACGATCGATACATCCGGTGCGAGCGCGAGATCTATTTCCGCGATCGCCAGGTCGTCGAGGTGATACATCTTCTCGCCAACCGCCACGCGCAGCAAGCCGCGTGCGCGTAAATTCTCTTCAATTACAGCATGTGAAATTTCGCTCGAACGAATAAGCGGACACGCAACGGCGAATCGCGTGCCAGCCGCCATCCCAAGCAGCACATTCGTGACCGATTCAACAGTCGCCGGCCGCAACTCGCGACCGCACACACGACAAAATGTGCGACCAATACGCGCCCACAACAGTCGCAGATAATCGTAGATCTCCGTCGCCGTTCCAACAGTAGAACGCGAAGTGCGCGTGGGATTTTTCTGCTCGATTGCAACCGCCGGCGATATGCCTTCGATGGAATCGACCAGCGGTTTTTCCATACGCTCAAGGAATTGCCGAGCGTACGCGGACATCGACTCGACGAAGCGACGCTGCCCTTCGGCGTAAAGCGTGTCGAATGCAAGCGACGACTTGCCCGAACCGGAAACGCCCGTAATCACCGTGAGCGCCCGCCGCGGAATTTCGAGATCGAAGCCTTTGAGGTTGTGCTGACGCGCGCCGCGGATGACGATTTTATCGTTCACGGAGCTTCACTCGGATCGTGATTTGTATTGGGGCAGTTCACACCGGAAAGGTAAACACCCGCGCTACTAGATTCCGTTTATGGCCTCACCGAGCGTTCCCACAGCTGATGAAGATGCCGTAGGCAAAGCGTACGACGCACGATTGGTGCGGCGTTTGTTACGCTATGTGCGCCCGTATCGCCCACTCGTGGCGGGCGCGCTCGTGATGATCGCGATTGATTCGGCCATGCAGCTCACCGGCCCACTGCTGACGCGCTGGATGATTGACACCGCGCTTCCTGCCAGGAATGCGACGCTGGTCACCCAAGTGGCGTTGTTGTTTGCGGCGACGCTATTTGTGCAATTTGGTGCCGCCTTTGGCGAAACGATGTTCACCAGCCTGCTCGGCCAACGAGTGATGCGCGATTTGCGGATCGAGCTGTTTGGACACTTGCAGCGGCTTCCAATTTCGTATTTCGATCGGACGCCTGTGGGTCGCCTCGTTACGCGCGTAACGAGTGACGTTGAAGCCTTGAACGAACTGTTTACATCAGGTGTGGTGTCGGGGTTGGGCGATTTGTTTACGCTGCTCGCGATCAGTGTGGTAATGCTCACAATCGATTGGCGATTGGCGCTCGCGGCATTTTTTGTGATCCCATTGGTATTCATTGCGTCGCGCATTTTTCAGAACAGTGTGCGTACGTCGTATCGGGAAATTCGCATTCGGTTGGCGCGCGTGAATGCGTTTTTGAATGAGCGCCTTTCGGGCATTCGCGTGGTGCAGCTGTTCGGCCGCGAGAAAGACGAATTGGGTCGCTTTGACGCGCTGAACAACTCGCATCTCGATGCGAACCTGAAATCGATCACGATTTATGCGCTGTATTTTCCGGTCATCGAGTTTCTGACGACTCTGGCGTTGGCGAGTTTGGTGTTGACGAGCGGGTATCGCATTGGTAGCGGCGCGCTCACTATTGGAACCGTCGCGGCGTTTTTGCAGCTAGTGCGCCGCTTCTTTCAGCCGCTGCAGGATTTGAGCGAGAAGTACAACATTTTGCAGG
>JBDUAX010000392.1:0-4447 GCA_040004455.1 Gemmatimonadaceae bacterium | reverse complement strand
TGCCGTAATAACACGGACTGATAATTGGCGCGCTGCTCACACGCATGTGCACTTCGCGCGCACCAGCGGCGCGCACCAGAGACACCAGTCCGCGCGTGGTGGTGCCGCGCACAATGGAGTCGTCCACCATCACGACGCTCTTGCCTTCAAGCAGCTCACGCACCGGGTTGTACTTGATTTTTACTTTTGCATCGCGACCGGCCTGCGTGGGTTGAATAAAGGTGCGGCCAACGTAGTGATTGCGAATAAGCGCCAGTTCATACGGAATCTTCGAAACTTCGGAATAGCCGAGCGCTGCCGAGTTTGATGAGTCAGGAACCGCGAACACGACTTCCGCGCCTGGTGCAGGGCACTCGATGGCCAGCTGTCTACCCAGCGCGCGACGCGAGCGATCGACGGAGCCACTGAATACCTGACTGTCGGGACGCGCAAAGTAGACGTGCTCAAACACGCAACGATTGAGCGGAGCCGATTGCAGCAACTTCATGGAACGCATGCCGTTTTTGTCCACAGCAATGATTTCACCAGGCGCGACTTCGCGAACCAAGGTCGCGCCAACGATATCAAGCGCGCAGGTTTCCGACGCGAACACCCAACCATCGCCGAGTTTGCCAACAACCAGCGGTCGCCAGCCATGCGGATCACGCGCCGCGAGTAACGTTTGATCGAGCATCACCAGCAAACAGTACGCACCATCTACGCCGCGCAGTGCGTCGGCGAGCTGGCCTTCCGGTGAATTTCCGGACGCACGTGCAATACGATGCACAACGACTTCGGAATCCATTGTCGAGCCGAAAATTGCGCCGCGTTCTTCGAGTTCGCGTCGAAGTTCAATTGCGTTCGTGATATTGCCGTTGTGTGCGAGCGCTATGTGACTCGTACGCACGCGTGCAAGAATCGGCTGCGCGTTTTCAAGTGCCGATGCGCCAGCAGTGCTGTAGCGCGTGTGCCCCATCGCAATGTGGCCCTCAAGCGCTTCCATCTCTGCATCACCGAAACCGTCTGAAACCAGTCCCATCGCGCGACTGACACGGGCGTAGCCCGTGTTGTCAACTGCAACAATTCCCGCCGATTCCTGGCCGCGATGTTGCAAGGAATACAAACCGAGTTGTGTGAGCCCGGCCGCGTCAGGATGACCGTATACACCAAATATGCCGCACATGAACGATAGTTCTCCGATCGATCAGTCTGAGATAGGCGCGTGCGACGCGGCAATCGCGTGCTCGGCTGGCGTTTCCCCGTCCATAGCAACGGGTATTGCTTCATGAAATGCGCGAGAGAGCCAATCGATTGGTGCGCGGAACGAGTCGTCACCAACGGCAAATGATGCACCGCTGCTGGCCAGCGTTACTGCGCCGATAATTGACGATGAGACTCCATGCTTTCGCGCAATTGCGATGACACTTTCTGCGTTTCTGGTGCTGACTATTATACGACCGTGCGCCTCGCCGAACAGCAACGCGCGACGCGACAGGCCTGACCACGGCGACAAGTCGACGTTAAAGCCGAATTGCGCGTTTCGGTTGATGATGCCGCATTCGGCCAGTGCAACAGCGAGACCTCCATCACTACAATCGTGTGCGGAAATTACGTACTTGCTGCGAATGGCTTCGAGCACGGCCTCGATGAGTGCGCGTTCTGATCTCGCGTCGCACGCTGGCGGCGCGCCAATCGTCTTACCGTGAACCGTCAGCAGATATTCGCTGGCGCCCAGTTCATTGGTTGGCTTACCAAGCAGTACGATTGTGTCGCCAACGTTCTGGAACGTTGATGGAGTGACATGTGCGAGCGAATCGACGATTCCCACCATGCCAATGGTTGGCGTTGGATGAATCGCGCCTTGTGGATTCTCGTTGTACAGCGAGACGTTTCCGCCCGTCACTGGTGTTTCGAGAATTGAGCACGCTTCTCCCATTCCCGCGATTGCTTCGCGTAACTGAAAATAGACTTCCGGTTTTTTCGGGTTTCCGAAGTTCAAATTGTTTGTTATCGCTCTCGGTCGAGCGCCGCTGCACGCAACGTTGCGCGCAGCTTCGCACACGGCCGCACGACCACCGTTACGCGGATCGAGCGCGACGTGGCGTCCGTTGCCATCGATACACAACGCAATGGCGCGGTCAGTTCCGCGCAGGCGAACAACAGCAGCGTCACTACCCGGGCCTACTAACGTGCTCGTGCGAACGGTTGAGTCGTACTGACGCCACACCCACGCTTTGCTCGCGATAGTCGGCGACGACAGAAGTTTCTCGAGTGTCCAGGCATGATCGCGCTCTTCGGGCAACGGTGTCACCGCATGTGGATCCTGCGCGCGGGCCGCAATGAGCGTAGCGCTTTCTTTCGCTTCCACGGTGTATTGCGGGCACTCCGTAACCAGGCGCGAACCCGGAAACTCCGCCACAATCTTGTCACCTTCAGTCACGCGATACACTGGTTCGGCGATGACTTCGCCGATCACAGCGGCTTCGAGATCCCATTTGGCCAGAATCTTGGTGACTTCGTTTTCGTGCCCCTTGATCGCGACGACAAGCATGCGCTCCTGCGATTCGGACAACAGGATTTCGTACGGCGTCATGCCCTCTTCGCGCACAGGCACTTTCGTCACATCAATAGTGACGCCAACATCGCCACGTTCTGCCATTTCTGCGGAAGACGACGTCAAACCCGCGGCGCCCATGTCCTGAATCGCAACTATGTGTCCGCTGCGAATGAGCTCGAGTGATGCTTCAAGCAACAACTTCTCTGTAAACGGATCGCCAACTTGCACGCGCGGACGCTTTGCTTCGTTTTCTTCCGACAAATCTTCCGACGCGAATGACGCGCCGTGAATTCCATCGCGACCCGTGCGCGCTCCGACGGCCATGATTGGATTGCCAACGCCCGAAGCGACCGCACGAATAAGTTCGCTTTCGCGCATAACGCCAACGCACATCGCGTTCACGAGCGGGTTGCCTTCGTAAGACGGATCAAAAACAACTTCACCGCCGACCGTTGGGACACCCATGCAGTTGCCGTAATCGCCAATGCCTTTCACGACGCCGGAAAACAACCAGCGAACGCGCGGTGTTGTGAGTGGACCAAAGCGCAGTGAGTTGAGTAGCGCAATTGGACGCGCGCCCATTGTGAACACGTCGCGCAGAATTCCACCAACACCAGTCGCTGCGCCTTGATACGGCTCAACGGCCGACGGGTGATTGTGCGATTCGATCTTAAATGCAACCGCAAGCCCTTCGCCAACTGAAATGACCCCAGCATTTTCACCGGGACCTTGCAACACCCACGGAGCTTTCGTTGGCAACCCCTTGAGCAATGGACGCGAATGCTTGTAGGAGCAATGTTCGCTCCATAACGCACTCACAACGCCGAGCTCAGTAAACGTTGGCTCGCGACCAAGCATGCCGAGCAGGCGTTCGTACTCGAAAGGCGTAATGCCATGTTCGGCAACGAGCGCCGGAGTAATTGCGGGATCGCCCGCGCGCGGAGTGACGCGACCATCGCCCTGAACATTCACGGCCGTCATGCGTTTGCTCCAGCAAGGAATGACTCGAGCATGGATTGGAAGAGCGGTAGTCCATCAACCGAGCCGAGTTTCATATCGAGCGCCCGTTCGGGGTGCGGCATCATGCCGAGCACGTTGCCTTGAGCATTTACGATGCCCGCAATGTTGCGTTCCGATCCGTTCGGATTTGCGGCGCTGGTAACCTTTCCGTCGCGCGTGACGTAACGAAACACAACCTGCCCTTCACCTTCGAGCCGAGCGAGTGTGTCGGCATCAGCGGTGTAGCAACCATCACCGTGCGCAATTGGAATTTGCAACGCTTGTCCGATGTGATAGCTCGACGTGAACTGCGTCGCAATGCTTTCGACGCGCACGTGAATTGCTTCTGATACAAACCGAAGTTTGCTGTTGCGCAACAACGCGCCGGGCAGCAACCCGGCTTCACAGGCGATCTGAAAGCCATTGCAAATGCCGAGTACTGCGCCACCACGATTGGCATGAGCAATGACTTCTGACATGATGGGACTGAAGCGCGCAATTGCTCCAGCGCGCAAGTAATCACCGTAACTGAAACCGCCGGGAAGAATTACGACGTCGGCATCTTGCAGGTCGTGATCCTTGTGCCAGCAGTAGACTCCTTCCTGTCCAATGCCTTTTGTAACTGCGAGTAATGCATCCTCATCGCAATTTGAACCGGGAAAGCGAACGATGGCAAACTTCACGATGCGCTGACCGATGCGATTTCAAAGTCTTCAGTGACCGGATTCGCAAGCAACTTTTCGCACATTGCCTTGGCCGTGACTCTCGCTGCCTGCTCGCTGTCAGCCAACGTTTCGACGGTTAGAAAGCGCCCAACGCGCACATCCTGCACGGCCGGAAACCCGAGCGAATGCAATGCATCAGCTACTGCCTTGCCTTGTGGGTCGAGAATTCCGCGACGCGGAACGATGT
>JBDUAX010000391.1:0-4507 GCA_040004455.1 Gemmatimonadaceae bacterium | reverse complement strand
TGCATGTCGTCAGCGGCCGAGGGGTGCGGGAGGCGAGCGCAGGAGGAAGAAACTAGGGTCGCGTTCGCGCAACCGCAAACTGTCTCAGCTATGGCCGCGGGGCCGCAAACTCCTTTCGTGCTGAGTCTTCATCCAGTCGATATTCCGCTCCATTCGTTCTTCGTCCGACACCAGTGGACAACTCGCGCAGAGGTTGCCCTGCGGGAGGAGGTAGTAGCGACAACAGCTCGCGCGGCGTTGATAAAGATGGATTTCATTCAGGTAGGAAACCACGCGCATTTCCGGTCGCATTTCGGCAACGATGTCGTCCCCCGCAAACAGTGCGTCAAGCTGCGGCGCGACGTCTCGTTGATCACTGTAATTCTCGGCGTACGTGGTGAACTGCGACGCCCACGACGAGGTGAGGATGCCCCACGTGCCACGATGCGCGAAGCTGCACCAGTCGAACAGCGCCTGAACCACTGGCGCGCTCTGTGCGACAAGGGCGTCGCGCAGTGCGCGCATCAATGCGTCCGACGTTTCGACCGTTGACATCAACTCATGATTCCCGCGCGGGTCGCCGGCGACAACCGCTCCGCGCGGCTCGTACACCGCAGTGCGCTCGAAAAATGTCGTTTCATGAAACTTGAACGACACATTTTCCAGCGAAATATCTGGCACGCATTGAAAACGGAGGTACGGTACGATTGCCATCGCTGATGCCCATCCGAAGCGCAGCGCGAATGAAGCCGCAACCGTTTTCTCATCGGCGTTTCCCAGTTGTTTCCCAATTTCTACGAGCAGGGCATTGAACGGGCCTGTTGTTGCGTCGCGAAAATGTACTCCGGCAATCCACCCCGACCCTGTGGGACGCGCGATTTCTGCATTCCACGCAGCATTGGATATGCTGAGCGATTTGTAGATGTCCGCAACTGGAGAAGGGACTTTGGAACTCACGTTTGAAGGTTACTGTCTTGGCTTGGCAGCTGCCGCCGGCACACACATCACGAAAACCTGATAGCGCGTTTCTCTCTCGTTCAGTTTCAATGCGTCATTCACTCGTTGCTCAGAATCGGTATTCAACAGCGCCGAGGCATTGACGTTGAACAAGCAGTCGGCATTGTCGCGGCGGAAGCGCAACGAGGCTTCCGTGGGCGCATCGCGCGGATCGGGGGTGCGAGCCCACCCCAATGCCCGCACGCGATCGTAAAAGAACACCGCTTCCTTCGGCACGGTTTGCGTTGAACCACCAGCCGCAGTAACGCGGCACCCTGGAGTTTTTTTCCCAGTGCGCCAATCATCAACGGTGTCGGTGTCAATCGTTGCAATCATGTGACGATCGTCGCGGAGAAAATTGGCCGCGTTCATACAAAGTGTCGTATCGGGTTTTGCTGTGCCACCGACTGATAACAGAATTGCCGACAGAATTGTAGCGAACATGTGCTTCCGTCCCAGAATTCGATGAAAGTCCCGATAGGCGTCTTGACGACTATCGCCGGGGGCGCCACGATTGCGTTTGGTTACGTGATCCTGCAGCGCAGCGCAGTATGCACGATGCTGACAACTACGATTCTAAACCTCATCAACGAGTAACAGTATGCCGACCGGCAATCGAAAGAACGGCGATTTTTGTTGGATCAACATGATTACGCCAAAGCCCGCAGAGGCGCAGGACTTTTACGCCGAATTACTCGGTTGGACATACACCGTGATGCCCGGGATGGGACACGGCATCCAGGTTGGCGGACGACCCATCGGCGGGCTGTTCGATTTGGATAACCCGAACAACCCTCCGGGAACGCGCGCAATGATCGGCGTGATGGTGAAAACCGACAGCGCCGATGCGATGGGTGCGAAGTTCAACGCCAGTGGCGGCAAGGCGCTTGCGGCGTTCGACATTGGACCGCAAGGACGCATGGCCGTTGGCTACGATCCCAACGGGGCCACCATTGATTTGTGGGAAGCGAAGAGCAGCGCGGGCACTGATGCTGATTCGATGGCGCACGGTGCACCAAGTTGGTATGAAACACTCACGAGTGACGTGGCAGTCGCGGAGAAATTCTACAAGGCTGTGTTTGGATGGACCGCGGAAACTGCGCCAATGGATGGATTCGACTACACAACATTCTCACTCGATGGCGTGCCGGTCGCAGGCATGTTACCGATAAGCCACGTAATGGGTGATGTGAAGCCACATTGGGGCGTGTACTTCACCGTCGGTGACGTTGATGCGTCAGTGCAAACAGCCACCAAACTTGGGGCAGAAATTTGTGTGCCAGCAACCGACATTCCGAACATTGGACGTTTTGCAGGAATGACGTCGCCGCAGGGCATTACGTTCTATACGATCAAATACGCGTCTTGAGATAAACGCGGCGCTATTTCTTTGACGCCGAAATTTTCTTGAGCGCGTCTTTCCCAATCCATCTGGCCGTGTCGTCATCCGATGCGGCCAGCTTTTTTGCGAGTGCAATGGCCGGCGCTTTCAGTTCGGCGTTGCGAATGCCGATTGCGCGAAGGGCCCAGTTCACCGATTTCTTTACGTAATTTCTGTCGTCGGTGCTAGCGCGTTCGACGAGCGTGAGCGATTTGAGGAATGGTGCGTCCGGCGCCTTTTTGTCACGCAGCGCAACAGTCGCGAGCAGCGCGAATGCTGCGCGCTTCTGATATTCGTCGCGACGGGTTGACCACTTGGTAATCATCGGAAACGCGTGCGGTGTTTTTTCGAATACATGCCAACAAATAGTGTCACACACTCCCCAGTTGTCGAATTGTTTGCACCACTTGTCCATTTGCGCTTGCGTTACGAGCGATGGATCTTCGACATACGACGCCATCAAGCGCCCCTCGTAGATAGCCGTTTTCCAAAGCGCTGCCGCCAGCGCGTGGTCTTTCTCAATACCTTTAGCGTGCTTGAGCATCACGCCAATCGGTACGCCCAGCGCGTTTTCCATGGGTAAATCGTAACGAGCCATTCCTGCGAGTGTTGCCTTCGTGGCCGATTTCCTGAGCCAGGCAATTACTTCTGCGGCACTTGGGTTTTGTTGTGGCACGTTGGCTGAGTAATTGTCTATTGCTTTAGTGGCACGCTTACACGCACATCGGCATTGCCGCGCGTGGCGAGAAACGTGAAGCTTGCCGCATTGAGTTGCTCGGTAGATGGAAATGAGAGCAAGTCGTCGTATTCAGCGGTTTCTTGCCCATCAACAACCAGGAGAAACTTCTTGCCGCGTTGTGCGCGATACACCGTGTGCTTTGCGTCGGCCGAGTATGCGAACAATTGCACGTCGTCGTACGGTCGCGCTTCAATGCCATCCAGAACCATAAGTCGCTTGTCCCCTTGCGTCATGGCGTATGCGATGTGTTTCCCGTCGCTGCTCGTGCTGATCGGCCCTATGGGCATTTCACTGGAATTGTTGCGCACGCCGTCAACCATTGCAGTCCACTTTGTGCCAACCCGACCAACAACAATGACGCGATTCGCTTTTGTTACAACGACGTCGGCGACTGCATCGAATGACGTTTTTGATGTATCGAACACCACAAATGACTTGTTGCCACGCTTTGCAGTGTAAACAACGCGACCGCTTTCGGTGAAGTGTGGGAACTCAGTGATGTCGTCGAAGCGCTCCCCTTCCCTCGTTCCAATCACAACAAAGCGTTGGCGATTCTCCTCGGCAACATACGTCAATTGCGTGCCATCGCCATTAAATGCCGGATCATTGGAAACCCACTCAAAATTCTGTTGCGGCCGTCCGTCCAACACCCAGTGCATTTGGTTTCGACTTTGTTGCGTGACAAACGCAATGTGCGCACCGTTAGTGCTGAATGCGTAACTGTTTTCGCGAATGTCGCCGTACCCAGCACCTTTCACTCCGTCAACAACGACGTAAAACAGCGAGTCGCCTGCTAAATAAAGGAATCGCTTGCCGTCGGCACTGAAAACGAGATTGTTGCCAATTGACCGAAATGAATTTCCTTGCACTCCGTCAACGACAACCTTCCAGGCGCCCTCTTGCTTGATCGTATAGACCAAACGATCACCGTTGCCGTTGCTGAGCGGCTCACCAACGTAATCGGCCGCTGGCCCTTCTTTGCCATCAACTGCGACGAAGTATTTGTCGCCGGCCTTTGCCGTGTACAAAACACGATCACTCGCGTGCAGAAACTTTGGGCGCTGCTGATTGATTTCGTCGTAGACTTTTCCTTCAGCACCGTCGTGCACGACGACACTCTTACCTCCGCGTCGGCCAATGAACGCCACGTGACGACTGTCATCGCTGAATGAGACGGCGCCAAGTTCGATGTCGTCAAACGCCGCGCTCTCAACACCATCGACAACCATCAGCCATTTATCGTCCTTGCGGACGACGTACGCCATGCGCTTGCCGTCGGGGCTGAAACTGATTGCGCTGCGACGACCCGCCTCGCTTAACGTTGCCTGCCTGATTGCGCTGTAGGCATGGCCAACGACTCCATCCAGAACGACGGATTCGCCGTTGGAAGTCTTGATGATGTACGCCAGCCG
>JBDUAX010000390.1:0-4513 GCA_040004455.1 Gemmatimonadaceae bacterium | reverse complement strand
GTCTCGGACTCACGAGCAGCGCGATCAGTTCATCAGTGAGCAGCGCACTGCTGGGCGTGAGCGCCGGTGAAATTCGTCTCGACGACCGCTCCATTGGTGTGCGTGTGCGCGCCCCCGACTCGCTTCGCTTCAACGCGCAGAAACTTTCGGCACTGCCCATTGCTTCGCCAACTACGAACCGATCGGCCCCGCTTGGTGCGCTGGCAGCGTTCACCACCGAAGACGTGCGCAGTGAGCATCTTCGTGAAAATCAACAGCAAACAGTTGTAATTACGGCTGCAGTTGAGGGCCGCCCCTTGAGCGAAGTCATTGGTGATATCAAAACCATTCTCGCCGAGAATCCGCCACCGGCGGGAATTCGTCTCGAGCTTGGTGGTCGTTATGCGGGCCAACAGGAAGCGTTTAAGGCGTTGCTGCTGGTGCTGTTCCTGGCAACAGTGAGCGTGACCGGAGTGATGGTGTTGCAGTTTCGTTCGCTGGTTGAGCCATTGGTGGTGCTGTTAGCGGCGCCGCTTTCGTTCGTTGGTGCGTTTGTATTGCTGCTTGTCACGCACACGTCACTGAATGTGTCCAGCTTTATGGGACTCATTCTGCTTGTCGGTCTCATCGTGAAGAACGGAATTATTCTGCTCGACTTCACGCGCCATCGTATGAGCACTGAGGGTGTTGATCTGGAAACGGGAATTCGCGAGGCCGCCCGCGTGCGACTGCGTCCCATTCTCATGACAACGCTTTGCACACTGTTTGGACTACTGCCACTCGCGCTGGGTCTGGGCGCCGGCAGTGAATTGCAAAAACCGCTCGCGCTGGCAGTCATTGGCGGTCTTGCACTCTCAACACCAATCACGCTGTTCGTCGTTCCGGTGTTGTTGGTTGCTATTCGCGGTCGAAGTTATCGACTCGCCGAGACATCTATTTCAGTGGAGAATTTCGCATGAAACGTCATTTGAATTTATTCCTGCTCGCGTGTTCGCTTGTTGCTGTGGCACCGCTGCACGCGCAAGGCACCAAAATGAAAGAAGAGAAGCCGGGCCTGCTCAAGATGGCCAAGATTACACCAGAAGCCGCGACGGCCAGTGCACTTGGAAAGGTGCCGAATGGCAAAGTTCAAGCTGCGGAAATTGAGCAGGAAAAAGGCAAGCTCATTTACTCCTTCGATATCAAAGTTGCGGGAAAGAAAGGCATTGAAGAGGTCGCCGTAGATGCGAAAACGGGCGAGGTAATCAGTGTTGAGCACGAAACGCCGGCCGCCGAGGCCAAGGAAGCAAAAGCCGATAGTGCAAAGGCTGCGAAGGCCGCAATGAAGAAGCCGGCCAGGAAAGGGTGATTGAGCGCTCTTGAGATTCGGAGCCCAAACTCGTACCGTGACTGCGATTCCTCTCGCATTCTTTCTTCATGGAGACACACTTGCGCAATTCCTTTCGCATGACGATGGCGGGCTTGTTTGCCCTCACCGCGTTCACAGTTTCAAGCGTTGCCTCCGCCCAAGTTACCGGATACGGGCAGAGTTTCGTGACACCCGCCACCCCAAATCCGGTGCTCGCGTTCATCGGCGTTGACGCAACGGGATTCACGGGTACTTCAACGGTTGATTTTTTTGCCGAGATTTATCAATTCAATGGTACCAACACTGTCGGAAGCGCGATTTTCTTCCAGTAGCTGGGCACCAGTTTCAATGGATTCTCATTGACGCCAGCAGTGTCGCTGGCAGGATCCACGGCCTATCTGCTGCTGGTGCGAGCTCCTTCTGTGGCGAATTCTCGAGGCGCAACGGGAGTTGCAGACTTTTATCCGGGCGGCGAGCTGTTGAGCTGCACGGCAAACGTTTGCGCTTCACCGTTTGGTGGAAGTTCAGACGCATCGGGTTTTACCATTCGATTCAACTCCACCACCGTAGCTCCGGAACCAAGTGCAGTGGCTCTTTTAGCCGCCGGGCTTTTCGCCATTGGAATCGTTGCGCGTCGTCGTAACCGAAAAACCTTCGCTGGATTTTGACGGGCTATTACGCGAACGACTGCGCATAGTTCGCACTCGTTCGCGTGCCTGGATTGTATAAATGCGCATTCTCGTAGTAGAAGACGACCCCGAAGTTCGTGATTTCCTGCTTCGCGTGATTCGCGAAGCAGCGTGGGCCGCAGATAGCGCGGAAACTGGACAACGCGCCCTCGATTTGTTTGCGAGTGTTTCATATGACCTCGCCGTGCTCGACGTTGGATTGCCCGACATGGATGGCTTCGAAGTGTGTCGTACAATTCGTGCGCGCGGCGATCGAACTCCTGTACTCGTGCTTACTGCGCGAAACGCCGTGAATGATCGCGTGCGCGGACTCGATGCGGGTGCCGACGACTATCTCGCCAAACCATTTGCGGTGAGTGAATTGCTCGCACGGCTGCGTGCATTGGCGCGGCGCCCGGCCATTACGCTCGAACCCGTGCTTCGCATTGCCGATCTTGAGTTGGATGCCGCAACTCATCGTGCAATTCGTGCAGGAGTTTCGATTGTGCTCACCAGTCGCGAATTCGCGTTACTTGAATATCTCATGCGCAATCCGCGGCGCGTACACAGTCGCTCGCAAATTCTCGAACACGTGTGGGATGACAACTTCGATCCCGTTGCCAACGCTGTCGACGTGCTTGTTGGTCGTGTGCGCCGAAAAATTGATCGCGCTGGCCTCGTTCCGTTGATGCACACCATTCGTGGCAGCGGCTACATGCTCACAGAATCAAGTGCGTCGTCGAACAATGCCAACGGTCCAAGCGAGTAGTCAATGCGCGTCAGTACGTTGCGCTTGCGTCTTGCCGGTGGATTCGCGCTGGCGTTTGCAATTGGCCTGGCATTGCTCGCGGCGTTTGGCCTCGCTTACCTTTGGCGGGAATCTACCCGAAGATTTGATGTTCATCTCGATGCTGTAGTTGGTGAAGTCATCGGAGCGATGCAGCGCGAACAACAGGAAACGCCCGATTCCAGTTTGGCGCTTATCGCGAGTGAAGTTGCAGCAGAATGGTCGGACACGAACGACGCGTTCATTCTGCTATCCTCCGATGGTCAACGACTGGGCACCTTCGACCCACAGCATGTTGCTACGCGCGTCAATAATGCGATACGAAACTCCCCTACTGCAACGCGCATCAGTCTCACTGAAAACGATCCCGATTTGCGTTTGCGCATTGCCGACGTCACACCCTTTCAAAGCAAGCTGCGCCCCAATAAACACAGCGACGTACACGTTCGCATTGTCACATTCGGTTCGACCGAAGGAATTGAAACAGACGCGCAACTCCTTGGTTTTCTCTTCGCCGTCAGCGCGCCGCTCATTCTGGTAATCAGTCTCGTTGCCGGGTACATGTTATCGGGCCGTGCACTCAAGCCCGTTCGTGAGTTAGCCGAGGCGATGTCGGCGATTGCGCCAACGGATCTCGACCGGAGACTTCCGACCGAAGAGAACAGCGGCGACGAAGTTTCGGCCGTCGCAACCGAATTCAATGCATTACTCGCGCGTTTGCAGGACGCGCAGCGTAACAACGGACAGTTTGTGCGCGAGACTGCGCACCAGATACGCACACCACTTACTCTGGTACTGGGTGAAGCCACTCATGCTATCGAGAATAAGGCGGCGGTGAATGATCCCGCGCGCATGCACGCCACACTCGGCCGCATTCGCACGGCCGCTGAAGTCATGCGCCGACGCGTTGATGAATTGTTTCTGTTGGCCGAAGCGAGAACTGGAGAAGCCGTTCGTTTGGAGCAGCAAGTTGAACTCGATGGGCTGGTGCTCGAATGCACGGACCTCATGCGCGCTCGTGCGAGCGAGACGGGACATCGACTAGCCATTGGCAAAGCCGATCCCGCAGTCATACTCGGCCACTCCGCGCTGTTGCAGGAAGCGTTGCTGGAGCTGTTGGAGAACGCGTGCAAGTACGGTGACACCAGCAGTGCGATCACGGTGAGCTGCAACGCCAACGTGGGTCACCATGCGCTCAGCGTTGCCAGCGGCGGCAAGCCGTTCGACGTGCCAGCGCGCAATTCCGACGAGCGCATGTCGGGGGGAATGGGACTGTCGATCGTGCGCTGGGTGGCGGAGTCGCATCACGGGGAAGTGCGGGTGGTGCGGAAGGGTCAGTTGAATGAGGTCGAGTTGGTGTTTCCGGTAATGGGGTAGCACGAATAGCGGAATCAGTAATCGACACCGCCCCTCCCCGCGGATACCGTTCTCCGCGTGACGAACCCACCGACTTCCACCATGCATCGCCTGCGTTCCATCATCGGCGGCTCGATCGGCAATCTGGTCGAGTGGTACGATTGGTATACGTACAGCGCGTTCTCGCTTTACTTCGCCGCGAGCTTCTTTCCGAAAGCCGACGCCACCGCGTCGCTGTTGAACACCGCCGCTGTTTTCGCTGTCGGGTTCTTCATGCGACCGGTCGGCGGCTACATACTTGGCCGCTACGGTGATCGCCGTGGACGTCGAGCCGCGCTCACGGCATCGGTGTTTTTGATGAGCGGCGGCTCGCTC
>JBDUAX010000389.1:0-4520 GCA_040004455.1 Gemmatimonadaceae bacterium | reverse complement strand
GGGGCAGGATGTTGACGCTGGCGTTGCGACGGCGTTCCGTGTTGCGTTGATCGGAATATCTCTCGCCGCCGGTATCCTTGCGGGCAACATTGTTACCGACGCGTACGAGCGAAGAAAGTAGGAATCCTTTCCGAGCAGTTTTTCAGTAACGATGCTCGACGCGAGCAATTCGAAATAGGTTCGATACTTTCTGAGAGATAATCATGCGCATGGTTCGTTCGATCCTCCCGCTGGTATTTTCAACACTCGCATTGGCGCCGCTCGGCGCTCAACTTCCCAATAATCTCATTTACCAGGTTTCACTCGGCGTAAACAATACTTCTGAAGCGCAATTCCCTGACCAGGAATTTGAATCGATTGAGTTGCTGTTCGGGAAAGAGTTCTTCTCACATTCAATAGTTTCACCGCTGTTAATTGCAAACGGCGGCTCAACTGGACACCTGCTGCCTGGCGGCGACAATTTGATCTGCCATGTCACACCAGGATATTCGGGATGCGGCCCGGAAATGCCGTCCCTCGCCTATCTGGGGGTGCTCGCTGGAGCACACGCCCACTACTCGATTTTCTCCTTCGGTTTGATGATCGGGCCGCAAATGATTTTCGCCTCCAGCCAGGCAGCACGCTTGTCGAGCAGCACTACGCCGCGCATGTTCGCACCAATCAACCGATTTGGTGTGCAGAGTCGTCTCGATGTTGCGATTAAGGCGCTGCCACACACAGAAATTGTTTTCTCAGCGCGCGAACTCTTTGTGCCAAATTTCTACGAAGGACGAGCCAAGCTTCGTGGAGGAAGCCTCGGGGTGCGATTTCGTTAGCTGGTCGTTGCCCCGCGGGCCGCGACCGTTGCGCGATACGCTGGACGCCCGAATGAAAGCAATGCAATTGCCATAGTCATTCCGACAACCGTGCAAATTGACAATGACCAGCGCAGGGCGTTGTCATCATGAAAAATGCGATTGGTAATCAATGCCACCGATGTCGGGCCGAGTATGCCGGCCATAAGATTGACAACCAGTTGGTATATGGACGCTCCCTGTCCACGCATACGCGGCGGCATCACTTCTGCAATTGCAACATTCGCCGCGCCCCACGGCATCGCCGCAAAAATGTTCACGGGAATTATCAGTGCTGCCGCAATAGTTGCGGACGAAACAGTGGGATAAACACCGGCCGATACAACCATCCCGCACGCTGCGAGAATTCCAACGCGAAGCGGCGCATCCGTGTGCCCTTGTTTCCGCCAAACGTCTGCAATTCTGCCACCAATCAAGGTTCCAATGGGCCCGAAGATGAACGTGTTAATTCCCTGCCAGGAACCCGCCTGAACATCCGTCCAATGATGCGTGCGCATGAAAAATGATCCATCCAACCACCAATTCCGTAATTCACCGCCGCTGATGCGGCAAAACCAAAGGTCAATGTTCCAATGGTTCGGGAATGCTGCCCCATGTATGCCAGGACTTCGCTGAACGGAATATCCGCTTCTCCACCTGGTCCTTGTCGAGCAGGCTCGCGCATGGTCAAGCACAACAACGCAATCAGGAAACCCGGCAACCCGACGATGAAAAACACCGACTGCCACGCGTGAATCGTTCCAGCAATTGGCAAAGTGATTGTTCCGATTGCGTCCGCCGTATGCACAAGCAACGCTCCGCCAAAATATCCAACCCCCGATCCCAGAAACGTGCCCGTCATGTACACACTCATCGCAACACCCAGCAATCGGCGTGGAAACAGGTCGGCAATAATGGAAACTGAAGCGGGGTTCAAAGTTGCTTCACCGACTCCAACGCCAATGCGCGCCAGCATCAGTTGCGTGAATGTGCGGGTAAAGCCAGTCAAGGTCGTCATCAGGCTCCACAGCGCTACGCCAACTGCGGTCACAACGCGCCGGCTTCCGCGATCAACCATTCGACCGATGGGAATGCCAAGTACCGAGTAGAACACGACAAATCCGAGCCCCATCAGCAAACTGATCTGCGTGTCACTTACTCCCAGATCGCGTTTCATCGGCACCACGAGATACGACAATATCTGCCGATCAATGAACCCGGAAACATTTGCAATTGTTAGCACAGCGACGGCGTACCACGCGTGTTTAACGCTCTCCTTCGATTCCGCTTGCGTTTCGTTTGCCATGTGCAGGTTCAGAGTCGAGTGGCGACGTGCAAGGCAATGCCACCACCCAGGTGACGCACCACGCGATTCACGACAAAACCTTCGCGCACAAGGAGCGCACTGAACGCCTGCCAACTCATGAAATGTTCAATCGACTTTGCGATATATCCGTAAACAACCGGATCGCGATACCACAGCCAACCCACTGCGTTACCAGCCACACTCAAGTAGCCGAGTAACAACTTCCGCCAAAGCGATAACTCTGGACGATAGAAATCCAGGGTTACGAGCGTACCTCCCGACCTAAGCGTACGCGCCATCTCGCGAACCGATTGCTCAGCACTTGGCACATTGCGTACGCCGTAGCCGGTGGTAATGAGGTCAATCGATGAACTGGACGCGGTGAGTTTCATCATGTCCCCCACTTCAAAGCGAACGTTCGACTTCGATAACCCGCTTGCGTTTTCCAGTCTTCGCGACGCTTCGCCAATCATGCGTGGCGAGGCATCAACTCCCGTCACGCTGATCGCGGGCAATTGACTTGCCAGCGCAAAAGAAAAGTCGCCAGTACCACACGCCAGGTCGAGCGCCCGACGCGCGTCACCCGCGCGCGCGACTGCTGCCACGATTGCTTCCTGTTTCCAACCGACATCCATCCCGAACGAAAAGACTCGCGTGAACACGTCGTACTTTGGGGCAATCACGTCGAACATCGGCGTTACAAACGCCTGTTTGGTTTCCGGATCGGATAAGTGCGCGTCAACATCCAGATTCCCGAGGCGGAATGGCGCCGACGCTGGAGGTGGGCGATGTTTCTCTGGCGACCCGCTGTTCAACCCTTTATCCGAGGAACCTGGTGATGGCGTCACAGTTTGCGTTCCGCGGAAAACGCCCGGTCCGAATCCGCCGCGGCTCTATCATGAACGCGGTTTTGATTGCGCTGTTTTTCATTTGTGGCGTTGCGATATCGCTGACGTTCACGCGCGCGAATAAAACTGAACGGAGCAACATCGTCACATCCAATGGCGTGCGGCCTCTGGTCGAAGATGCCATTGGTCATTTCGCTGTGAGCGACACAAGTGGGCACACGGTTCCTCTCGTAACAAAGGGTGAGCCTGCAATCATCATGGTGAGTTCGCGCACCTGTGCATGGTGCAAACAGACTCTCGCCGATTTGCGCGTGCTTGCAAACGGAAGACCGTTGCCGAGGTTGAAGGTGCTGACGCTCGAGGGCGCTGGCGAAGGCGTGGGCATGGTAGCGAGCGAGGGATTGATCGGGGTGCAACTCATCGGCCCAATCGCCGGAGCTGATCAAGTGCAGCTTACGTTTCGTTATCCCGGAACGCCTACGTTTCTCGCCATTGATCGCGACGGTCGAGTAGTGAGAACAATGCCCGGGTATCCAATGGGCGATGAGTTGAAACGCTGGTTCAATGTGATGGTTGGAGACGCGGACACTCCGCGCTAATTCACACCGATGCTCCTCGCTGCTCAACACGAATTTTGGCGATGGAAATGTGCAGCTACGTTATTGATTCCAGTGCGAGCGCGTTCAACCGACGACGATCGAACGAAATCAGAACTGCGCACGTGGTGATCGCCACAACTGAAATTGCGCACCACGGACAAAAACTTTTGAGCACAATGAATTCGTAGTACTTAAGACGCACTGTAAACAAAATTGCCGGCCAAATGAGGCATTGCATCACAGTGTTCGGCCAACGCGCATCTTCGTTTTTTGATGACGTGGAAATCACGGCAATGATAAACAACACCGCGTATCCAATAGTGCCGATCAGTGCCACATCAACGCCGAGAAACGTTCCATAGCGACTGCCCTGCACCAGTTCGCATCCGTGTCCATTGGAGCACGCCAACGAGCCAGCAAGTCCCAGTTTCCAGAGATGCAGATAAAGCGCCACGAGCCCGGACGTCAGACTGGCCAGCGCGATGCCCATGCGTTGCGTCACGAAAATCCTCAAAAAGTGGTGTTGAGCGTGGGTACCCCCCCGTCGCGAACGCTAACATCGTGCTCAGCCGCAACCAGTACCAAAAAACACCGGCACCGTGCCCGCTCTCCGCCCCACTCCGCACCCCACTTCCCCTAATTTATAGCTGAGCTCGGCGAATTCTTCCGCTTCGCTTGCGCATTTTCTTCCTAGCACGATACCATTCCAGCTGAGCCCGCTTATGCGATGTCAGTATCCCAATCCAGACCCGCTTTGAATCTGGTTTGCAAACATTCCGGCACTTACTAATGAGTCTTGCATACGATTCATATTATACACCACACTTCCTCCTTCATTCTGACTGCAAACCTGGTAAATGCGCATAGGTTGCGTTACACCCTGATTAAGAACATAAGTGTAAATGCTATCATCAAACCAATACGCAGGCGAAAA
>JBDUAX010000049.1:0-15419 GCA_040004455.1 Gemmatimonadaceae bacterium | reverse complement strand
CCCAGACAACCCCCGATCATCCCAGCGATCCAACCCGCCACGAACCCGAAGCCGGCGGTCACCGCTCGACGTGGCGGAACGCACAAACGCCGCGAAGTTGCTCGCGGCGTTTCACTGAATACTTCGTATCGAGACACTCGCTACGTCAATACGTGCGTTATTGTATCACACACTCCGACGACGGCGCGCCGTAACGATCCCAATCAACCCGACCAACACCATCGCGTACGTGGCAGGTTCCGGCACTGTGCTTGAGCCAATCACGTTGCCTTCGATCTGAACACGATTCATGATGCCGCTGGTAGTCCACGTAGCAAGTCCATCGATCGACACCCGGTAGCCGGCGAAACCAACCCCCGCGCTCGCCACCGGTGCAACATCATTGGCACGCCACACCGCGGCGCTGCCATTGGGATTTGCGAGATCCCGGAGAACGAACCAGTACGTGCTACCGGCATTCATCGTGAACGCTGAGCCGAGCGTGAATGTCGCGATAAAATCCTGCCCGGCTGTTGGAACATTCACTGTATTGAACGACGACAGCAGAGTAGAAGGATTTCCGCCCACGTTCGAATAAATACCGCCCGTTACCGAGCCCGGAATGAGTCCGAATGGTTCGGAATTGAGAAGCGCGCGCATCGACGTGAATGCAAACGGATTTGCGCCGATCGTCAACCCAACTGCCTTGACGCTAAAGCCAATGTCAGAACCCTGCAGCAAGGTGCCGCCGGTCAGGTTCGAGAGTATTTGAGCCTCTGTAATCGCGGGACACGCGACCAGTGCGAGACCAACAAGAGTGCGACGGAGAAATGTGTTCATTGGCGGACCTGACGTAGCGGGGAGACAGGACAAGAATCGTGGTGCAGTATGGTGCTCCCGTCAGGTTCACGCAAGACAGTTCAGTTCGCCAAATCCGTGATAGATAGCGCACCCGTCGTCAACATTGCCCCTTCCGAAAGACTTGCGGAATTATTTCCCAAATACAGGATGTAAAGTTTCCCCGACGACAATCCCGTGCACCATGAATCTTATGACCAGCGTTGTCGCAAACCTCGTGCGCGCTTTCCAGCGCGTTGCAATAGTTCTCGCGATGGCCACTGCATGTAAGGGATCAGCTTCAGAACCGGTCAAGGTCACGCCGGCCGCTGTACTGTCCGTTGTCGTGTCACCCGGCGCTTTGTCTCTGGAGTTGGGCGCAACAGGAGCGGCGACAGCAGCGGTTTACTCCACAACAGGCGCTTTAACTTACTGATCGCACTGTCACGTGGTCGTCGGACAACACCAGCATTGCAACGATATCGAGCTCCGGCTCAATCGCCACCCTTGCCGTTGGCAGCACAACCATTCGCGCAACGGTAGAAGGCAAAGTTGACACTGCGCCAGTCATAGTTGCGCTGCCCGCAGTTTCGACAATCGTACTGACACCACCATCGCTGTCTGTTGCAGTCGGAGCGACGGGCACACTCAGTGCTTCAACACGCTCGGCATCAGGGGCCGTGCTCACTGGACGATCAGTGGTGTGGACCTCGTCTGCCAATTTGATTGCCACGGTCTCGCAAGCGGGCGTTGTCACTGGTGTTGCAGTTGGTACCGCGACAATTACCGCAACGAGCGAAGGCAAACAGCAAACGGCGACGATCACGATAACACCGCCGCCGCAGGCAGTATTTGCGAGCATTGCGCCTGGTGGCAATCACACTTGTGCGCTTGACTCAACGGGAAAAGCATTTTGCTGGGGCTCGAACAACAACGGTGTGCTTGGCAATGCAACATCACCGACTAATCCACACACTCCACTCCCAGTGAGCGGTGGATTCACGTTCTCTGCCATTGCATCGGGGATGTATCACAGCTGCGCAATTACCGCGGTCGGCGTTGCATACTGCTGGGGATGGAACATCAAAGGTCAACTCGGCGACGGCACCAACGCTGATCGCGATGTACCAACGCCCGTCAACACTGCATTGCGATTCACGAGTATTGCGGCCGGCGGTCAAGCCGGCGGAGAACATTCGTGCGCATTGACGGCAGCCGGCGTTGCATACTGCTGGGGATGGAACATCAAAGGTCAACTCGGCGACGGCACTAATGTCGATAGGACCACACCTTATCTGCGACCTGGTGGAGCGCGTGCGGAGTGACAAGTACTGACGCGACTTACTGCTGGGGCGCATACATTAACGCGGTAGCGATAACCGTTCCGGCACTTGTTAGCGGGTTCACTTTTGCGAGCACTTCGTCTTCATATCAAGGTTCCTGTGGACTGACTGCCGCGGGCGCCGGTTACTGTTGGGGAATCAACAATCTCGGACAACTTGGTGATGGTTCGCAAACAAACCGGCTTGTTCCGGTTGCAGTGCGCGCGCCGCAGTAGTTGAAGTGCTACGGTAATTCGATGGATAACGCGTGGTGAAACACATTGCGCGCATCCCACGTCGCCTTCACCTGACGTAGTCGCGCGTAGTTGTCACCGTAGTAAATCGTGCCGAACGAGACACCAGATGTATTCCAATCGGCACTCGCAATATCTGAGTCGGGGTGATTGATTATCGCACCTTCCGTTTGCGAATTCGGCACAGGCACACCACCCGTTTCTGCAAACAAATCACGATAGAGCTCGCGCACCCATTGCAAACTGCGCGCTTCGTCGTCGTTGTTCATCCAGCCTGCTGAATACGATGTGTCCATTACCGATGCGCGTTGCGCTGCGGCTGTCGCGTCGCTGGCGATTTCGTTCATGCGGCCCCCGTACGTCGCGAAGCCAACTGAGCCACCGACTTTTGCATCACGCGTGAGATACTCATACATGATCGCAATCTGCGTGTCGGTGTGACGCTGTTTGAGCAGCGCATCCTTGATTTTGACTTTCGCTGGAGATGCTGCGGTGCCACCGGGATTAATTGCGTACAAATCGGGAAATGGATTTACCGCGAACGTCAACCACGACATGCGTTGCGCATCGCCAATATGCGCCTTGCCGACACCCGCGCCGATTGCGGCAAAATGTGCGTCGATTTGTTGTTCGGCACTGGCGCCGGCAATCGACATTGCGCGCAATTCGACTTTCCCCTTACCCTGACCCTGACCTTGACCCTGACCCTGACACGGCGCTGAAATGACGCTGAACATTGTTGCATATGACGAATTCGCATCGGCGTTTTGTTCACACCAAGTGCCGTAATTGCGAATGAGTGTAGTAAATGCCGACTCATTCACATCATCCCAATTCCATTCTGCTTCTCGTGTGACGACCGATTCTGGCGCGCGTGGCAGCGCACGTGTTGCATCGCTTCCCTCCGCATCGTTCGCACGAAACCAATAACGCGTTACAATTCCGAAATTTCCGCCGCCGCAACCTGTGTGTGCCCACCACAAGTCGCGATTGGGATCGTTTGCTTCCCTTGTAGCAATAACGCTTCTGGCAGTACCATCCCTATCTACATGCACCAACTCAATCGCATACAGGAAGTCGACAGCCAGACCATGCTCACGGTGAAGAAACCCGAACGCGCTGCCAAGTGCGTGACCTCCGATGCCGATATCGGGACTCTGTCCGACGGGGAGCACGACGTTCCAGCCAATGAACAGCTTGCGATGCATTTCGCCAAGTGTGGTTCCGGCTTCAATGGCAAAGGCTTTCATGTTGAAGTCCCAGGTGACGCTGGTCATTTGGGACGTATCGATGACGACACGCACATCGGCGTTGCTGACGAAATTTTCCAGGCAATGACCGCCGCTTCGCACGGCCAATCGTAGATTGTTGTCGACTGCGTGCTGTACCGCGTTGACTACATCGGCGGTTGATGAAACTAGACGGAAGTAGTCGGGCTTCCCCTCAAAGCGCTTATTGAAACCTTTGCGGTTAAGGTCAGCGTACCGTGAATCGTCTGGGCCGATGTTTTCGCGGGACGAGCGGATGAGCTGACTGTCGCTGCTCGGCGATTGTGAATTCACGATTCGTCTTGCCTCTTGGTGGTTGACATCTCACTGGCATCTCGCGGAACGCCGGCGTTTGTGCGAGTGTTACAGATAGATTTCCAGCGTGTTGCCAATGTATTTCCACGCGTCTTCGGAGTGAAGCGATGTACACCATCAAAAGCGCGTCACTGACTGCTGCGGTTGAGCAACAGATCTCGACCACGGCTGAACAAATAGTTGTTCAAAGCGAGATGGCAATGCGACAACAGGCTTTGCTCGAACAACGGGATGCTTTGGTAAAATCGTTGGTTCAGGCAGAAACTCACGTTAAGTCGTTGGAAACGGTGCCCGCCAGCGCCGACATGAAAGACTTGCGCGCCTTGCAACTTGCTGGCATGCGTGACGGCGTTGAGTCGATGAAGGCCCAACTCGCGGAGACGCGCGCGGAGCTCGCCGCTATCCAGTCGCAGGCGGTCAGAGTGGAATACACAAACACTCCGCCCCAACCACTCATCTTCGGCCATACGCAAGAAGAGATTGGCCTCGCCGGGGGTTTTCTCCTGCTATTTCCGTTAGTCGTTGCACTCGCGATTCGCATTTTGAAGCGCGGCTCGTCAACGTCGCAAGCGCCAATTCCGCCTGATCGTTTTGCACGCCTTGAAACAGCAATGGAGTCAATCGCGGTCGAAGTGGAACGTCTGGGCGAATCACAACGCTTCGCGTCAAAGTTGTTGAATGACGCGCAGCCTAAGCAGCAACAGCCGGTCGCCGTGAAACCGAATTATGAACGGCTGATGCGCACGCCGGTGTAGCATTGCAATAATCAACGGAACAATGAGAGATGCGCCGCTGACGACAAAACCCACAAGCACTATCCATCGCTGCCCCTTCGCGCAACGCGGGATAGTAGTCGGCCAGGTCCTTTGGCAAAACAGTTTCGTAATTAAGTGGCACCCAAAAATTGCCGCCTGCGTCGTACGCGGCACGTGTGACTCCTGCATGATTACATCTTCGTTCCGCCCGCCACCTGCTTCACCAGCTGATACAGGAAGTCCAGCCCATCGTAATAGCTCTTTACGCGCAACTTCTCGTCGCGACCGTGTGCGTTGGTCTCGCCAGGCACTGAAAAAATTCCGCTCACTCCATATGTAGGAATTCCAACGGCGCGCAAAAATCGGCCATCAGTTGCGCCCGTTGACATTGTTGGAATAATGGGAATATCGCCCCACATTTTCTTGGTCAAACTTGTGGTTGAACTCAACAACGTGGCGTCGATCGCGTTCGGAATAACGCCAAATTTTTCTTTGCTCTCACCGGTAATCTTTATTGAAGTATCACCCATGACTCTCGCGAGTACTGCTTTCACTTCCTCAAACGTTGACGTTGGCACGATGCGACAGTTCACATTGGCAGTCGCGGTTTGCGGAAGCGCATTGTTCGCATGCCCACCAAACAAGCGCGTCGCGACGCACGTTGTTCGCAACATCGACGAGTATCGCGGATCCTTTCCAAGCACCGCTTGCGCCGCTTTGTCGTTCGGGTTGGCAACGATTGCGCGCATCGCCGCAGCAATTGCGGGCTTTTCAACTTTCGCCGTTTGTTCAAAAAACGGTTTTGAAACAGCGTTCAACGCAACCGGAAATGTGTAACGCGACAACTTTGCGAGGCCGTCGGTCAATGCGTAAATCGCGTTGTCTGGGCGCGGCACGCTGGAATGTCCCCCACTGTTCAATACCGTCAGCGTCAAATTCACCGGTACTTTTTCCGCGGCCTGCACGGAATGAAAGAGTGGCTTTTCTCCCTCCAACGTTCCACCGCCCCCTTCATTGATAGCGTAAAGCGCGTCGATTTTGTCTTTGTGATTCGCGATCAACCACTGCACGCCGTTGTCGGCGCCTCCCTCTTCGTCGGTCGTGAGTGCGATGATCAAATCGTGCTCGGGAACCCACCCTTCCTGTTTGTAGCGCAACATGTTCGCGACAAACATTGACGCCATTGATTTGTCATCCGACGCACCGCGGCCGTAGAAGAACCCGTTCGCTTCCTGCAACTGAAACGGATCGCGCGACCAGTCGGTTTTGAGCGCAGCAACAACATCCAAATGCGCCAGCAGCAAAATACCTTTCCCGGGTGTCCGCCCGTGATAGCGCACGACGAGATTGCCTTTCGTTGGTTTGCCGGGTGGCACCAATACATCAATGTCTTTCACGGGAAATCCTGCCGCCTTGAAACGCGCCGCCATCGCTTCGACCGCTTTCGTTGTCGAACCAACGGTGTCCATCGTGTTGATTTCGACGAGTTCCTTGTAAACGTCGCGCGCGAGTTGCTGCGCGGGAGTGAGTGACTTCGGCGTGGCCGCGGTTTGTGCGAATGATGATGTCGTGACAGTCGCCGCTGCCATCACAATCGCGATGGTCCTGGCCGACGCGCGCACTGCGAAATTCGGGCTTAAATGGCGAATGACGTTTGAGCGAACAGAACGAATGAGCGACATAGCAGGAGAGTGTGAGGTTTTAAGATCGAGTCATGCTTGCGAGACTTCCGATCCGTCTCGAAGATGGTGAAGAACGGCACAATCGCCATACCTTTTTTTACTTTCTTTCAAATTCCCGACGCCGATTTCAAGCGGTCGCGATGCTACACCTTCAGGAAAATTCGCTTCTTATACAACGGCCGCAGCAACGCGTAGCAGATCACAACAAAAACAATCGCCCATAAGGCCGAGGCGACACGCGCCTCCGCGCCCAACCCCTCAAACCCGCGCACTACGGTCATTCCGGTGCTGAGGCGGTGTCCGTCGACCTTGAACTTGATGGTTGAGCGCAGGATAGACGCGAGCAATTCGCCACCAACATACGCGAGAATGGCGTTGGTGCCGAACACGAGAAACGGCGGCGTCCAGCGCCGCCAGCCTTTGTAATCGACAACCCAGCCGACCACACCCAGTGACAGACACGCGGTGCCCGCGGTGTAAATCACGTAGGAGCTGGTCCACAGTGGTTTGTTGATTGGGAAGACCACTCCCCATGCCGCGCCAATCGCAATCGCAATCAAGCCAGCCATAGACAACTTCAACAACCGCTCGCCCAGCGTGCGCGGCGATTGCATCCAACGTCCAGCCAGGACACCCAGCAACACCGTTGCAATTGCCGGAATGGTAGAGAGCAACCCCTCGGGATCGTACGCCAGCGCGGGATCGTACAAATGCCACCCCAAACTGACACGCGTCCAGTCGAGCAACGTGCGATCGAGCCACGACGACAGATTGTGCGCCGGATCATTGAGATATTGCGCTCCAACGCCAATTTCTCCGGGTACCGGCAGCAACGTCATCGCGCACCAATAGCCAATGAGCAGCACTGCGATCATGGCGACAACGCTTCGCACACTCGCCTTTTGCGTAATGAGTGCCACAACGACGTAACAAATGGAAATGCGTTGCAGCACTCCCATAATGCGGAGATGCGCAAACCGCGCAATGATGTGGCCGACAAACGCGGGCATCCACTGGGGACCCGCAACAAGTGAGTTTTCGTAAAACGGAAACGCGTTCAGGAACAATCCCAACCCAAAGAGAATTACAGCACGTCGAAAAATCGCGCGACGAAAATCGCCTTCGTTGCCGGTATCGCGCCGCGATTGCGACAAGTGCGTTGTTACGCCTACCAGAAACAAAAAGAACGGGAACACGAAGTCCGCGAACGTGCAGCCGTTCCATGGGCTGTGACGCAGCGTTGTGAACACATTGTCCGCATCCCCCGGGTCGTTGACGAGCAACATGGCGGCAATTGTGATGCCCCGCAGTACGTCAATCGAGCCGACGCGCGTATTCGCGCTTATCACTTCGACGAACGCGCGTGCAACAATTCTTCAAATCCTCTCGCAATTACCGCACTGTCGAACGCCGCACGCACGTACTTGCGTCCGGCCACACCCATCTGCGCGCGACGCTCCGGATTCGTTGCCAGTTCACCGATGGCGTTGGCCCACGCATCCACATCACCCGGCGCAACCAACTGCCCGCTGTGGCCAGCATCCATCGCTTCGGCAATTCCACCGATGTCACTCCCCAACACCGGAATACCACACGACTCGGCCTCTGCTAACACGCGTCCAAACGATTCGCGTCCGGTTGAAGGCAATGCCACGATATCCATTGCTGAATAATACGGCAGCATGTCGTCGGTCCATGGCAGTCGAATATGGCGATTGGCAAACGGTGACCTCTGAGCAATTGCGTCAATGTCAGTTTCGCGACGACCAAAGCCAATCCACAGCGCGCGCAGGTTGTGATTATCCGTCATCGCTTTCGTGAGCGCTTCGGCGAGTGGAATAACGCCCTTGTTTGTTTCGATACGCCCGACAAATCCTACGAGGACATCATTGTCCGACAAACAGAACTGCGCGCGTTGCGCCGCACGCATTTCCGGATTCTGCTGGAAGTATTCCGTGTCGATGGGATTGTGCAGTACGGACGTGCGTGATGCCGAGGCGCCGCGTGAAATGATCCAGTTCCGCAAGTCATGTGATGGAACGACGAAATGTCGTCTCACCCAACGCAACGCCAGTCGGCTTGACCGTTTGAGGCCGGCATGATGCAGAAATAGCGTGAGCGGCACGCGATTTTGCGCCGCGACGACGGCGGTGCCCCAGTAGTCGCGTTCAAACACGCCAACGATGTGGTGCGGTTTGACTTCGCGCACAACTTGTCGAAGGGTGCGCATCGCGTCGGTGTCGAACTTGCGCGTGAATTCCGCGGCGTGCAGCTCGATTGATTCGTTGCGTTCGAGGGTGCGCCACACACCACTGCCGCGCGCTGCAAGTACTGCAACTTGATGACCGGCCGCCGCCATGGCGCTAACGAGACTGATAAAGTGCGAGGCGGCACCACCCGGCTCAGACAGAGTTCCTACGAATACCAAACGCAATGGCCGACGATTCATTGGTTACACCTGAGCACTTAGCTCACTGACCTGTGGAGCTGCTACGGCACAATCGTCGCTGGCATGGCCACACTGCCACCGGTCGGCGTAACCGACAATGAAGCGGCGCGTGTTTTGTCGTTCACTCGCGCAAACAGCGCGGCGACTGTTGTGTGCGAGACAGCGGCGCTCCACGCAAGCACTGCTGGTTTCTTGCCATCGCCTGGAGTAATGGTGCGGGCGCCGCTAAACCAGATGGTGACGGCGTCGTCGACACCAACCGAGAACGTAGAGCGATACACGGCTGAACCGAATTGTGGAGTGTCACCGCTCGCGAGAATCGGGGCAGGATACGTGGTCCAGGAATTACCGTCTTTGCTGGTGGCGAGGAAGAGGCTGGTGTTAGTGCAGCCTTTCTTGCTCGGGTAGGCGGCAATCATTGCCCAATATTCACCACGTGATGCGATGTACTGCACATCCAAGTGCCAGGGCATGTAGCCTGTTTGTACCAAATTAACCGCAGACGGCGTTCTCCAAGTAAGACCGTCGGCGGATTTGCGAACGACAACGCGATTCGCTTTCCCTGAGCATCCGTCTTTACCGGCGTCAATCTGGTACATGCTCCAGTTGGTTTCCGCCGTTCTCACGATGCTGGGGCTCACCGCGAAGCGCGCGGTGTCCGATACGACTCGACGCGGAGTACTCCACTTAATGCCGTCCGGGCTGGTTACGAGCCAGACGTGGTCGGCAATGTGCATGTTGGTGTTAAGAATTTTGCGATTCTCAACTTCGCGATAGTACAGCCAGAGCTCTCCCTTTGTCGGCTCGAACAGCATGTCCGGATCGGACAGGTAGCCGCGAGACGTGGTGGAGAGTGGATTCTTTACTCCCTCGGGCACCGACCAGTTATCCCCATCGTCGCTCGCGAAAAGCGACGGGTTTTCGAAGCGGATGGCGCTGTTCGGATACGGGGTAATGGCGTTCCACATGCGGTGACCGTGCCACGGTTGATCAAAAGTCACCACATCGGGATGCACAACCTGACCGGAGCCTTCGTAGGTATCGAAGGTCAGCGCGGTCGGCGGATTAACGAGGGCGGCCAGGAACGCTGGGGCCGAGATCGCCGAAGATTCAAATTGTTGGGGGGTCGCCTGGACTGGGCTGGCGACTGGTGCCGTTAACGACTCACCCCTGCAAGCAATGGCTAAAAGAACTATGGAAGAGCGTTTAACCGCCGACCAAATGAAGAACGCGCGGCTCTGTCCCATCGGCGCATTGGCACCGACAACTGACCGATTTGAGTCGGACAACTGAGACAAAAAGTATCGCTCCGTAGAAGTGTCTAACGAACGATCGGGACTTCCGGACAGCTTTGTTGCGACATCCCGGCATCGAGAGACACATGCAAGCGATGGGCCAACCTCCCCAGCTCAGTGCAAGGGGAGATTATCGCGCTGTGACAGTATATGCAAATTAAGACATTGTGATGAATTTGAACCCTTATTAAGAGGAAACCGGGCGACTCTAGCGCCGAACCTGCACAGATTCGAGCAACGTTTTTCTGACGTCGGCGGCCTTGCCAGCGCGCTCAAGCGCAGCCCAGAGATGCGATACGGTCTCCTCGTCCACCAATCCCGGTGGCGATCCGCCGTTTTGCGGCGTTCCCATTTTTTCGCTGTCGCGAAATGCATTGATGGCCGGAACGAGATCGAGGGTGAAAAGGTTGCCGTCACCGCCACGCGCGGGAAGTGTTTCCCCTTTTTTGTAGAACCCGAGAGCACCGAGCATGACTTTCAACTGATACACATCGCCGCCGGAAATTGCTGCAGTGTGCGATAGCCAAGTGTTTCTGAAATCGTGTTGTAGATGCGTCGCATTTCACCAACGGGATTCACATTTTCGCACACGTTGATGTTCACGGTTTGACCGTCGGTGCGACGGGAATTGCCAGGACGCGAATCGGCAACAACAACGGCCGCAGAGGTGCGCAATCCGTGTCGTTTGTCGCCGCCCAGTTGAAAGCCCGCTTGAATTGCATCAATCAGACGATCTGCGAGATGTTTGCCGGAATTCTCACTCCCTTCAAAACTTATTGCGACAGCTTCAATAACTTCGGGGCCAACCAGGGTGTTGCCTTGCGTGACGTAATTCTTTCCTGCGCGATTGCCGGCCCACGTGCTGTTGCCAGTGCCGGTGTGTTGAGCCGAGCGACCGTCAATTGAAATCACACCAACCTGACGCGATTGAAATCCACTATCGGCTGCCAATAATCTCTTGAGCGCGACTTCCGGTGCCTCGCCTTTTGCCAACGCGTCGAGCAGTTCGTTTCCGTATTCAGTTCGCGTGTTCGCTTGTGTTGCAACAGCGCCAACACCTTTCCTTACCCACGGCACGCCATTTCCAACACACGGAACGCGTGTTGTCACCGCTGCGCCAACTTCTCCAGTTCTTGGATCAATCGCGGCAATGCTGAAGGTGTGAAATACGAGCGAGTCGCGCCACGCATAAGGCTCTTGCGTTTGCGCAGTTGCTGCGACGATCGCGTTGAGCGCGAGAATGCAAAACGAATTTCGAATGCGCATGGCGTTTTCGGGTTCGAGGCTTGGCCAATCTACAGACAGAATTCAGAATACAGAATTGGAGTTCTGTGCGTTGGGGTCCGTTCGTTGAACCCTTCTCTGCGAGCACACTTCGCGGCGCGCCGAGGCGGCGAAGCCGCCCGGCATTCACCGCTCAGAGACTCGCTTGAGAAGGGTCAACTGAACGGCCCCCGCGAAGGCTTTCGCATTCGTTACGAACTACCTCTGAATTCTTGGACCTCTAATAAGGGGGGATACGCATCGCGCTACGACGGTCGATCCGCGCGCATTCTCGCGCGGCGAATTCGTTTGCGACTGAGCTGCGGTGTGGGTGGCTAACTCGTCGGGGAAGATGGAGGTCGTGGAATAGAGAATACAGAATGGGAGGAGTCGCGCGCCGCACCCGATCCGCGCGCAAGTCTCAAACCCACTCTACTGCTTTGGCGGCAGGCTAAAAACAGAGCCGTGCGGAATGCCCGCGTACCTGCCACCATGCGGCCACACTTTGTTGTCCATGCGAAAGCCCGGCTCCTTCGCATTCTCGTCGCGGAAATTCGTGTCGATTGAAAGCGCGCCGGTGGATTGATTGAAATTCATGAGCACCACTTTGTTTTGCATCGTGGCGTAGCCTGCGACAACTACGCGCCTGTGATTCGGTTCGATCGCAATCCAGTGAGGAACGTCAGTGGCATTAAGCGCCGCGCGTGACACTTCACGTGGTGCGGCGGGATTGGCAATGTCAAGACTCACAACGGCGCTGTAGGCGGGAACCGTGATCAAGTAATAGTGGCCAGCAATAACCGGAATTGCGCACGACGTCTTGAGCTTGGGCGGAAATGAAGCAACGAGTTGTGCCGATGGTTTTGCGCTCGCGATGTCGCGCATCAAATACAGACCGCAGTTGAACGTCGACACTAGCACGGTCTTGCCATCATCCATCAAACGCGGTTCAGCAGTGAACGCTCCTTCGTCGCCGCGCGGGCCGTTAGGTAAATTGATAGTGCTGAGCAACTTGAGATCGGAGAGTCGCCACACTTGCACCGCGTTAACGGCTTCTTGGCCTTCCATGTCGGTGGTGGTGGTCACAATGCGGTCAAGCGACTGCACAATGACAGCGGAGTACGGGCGAATGCGTCTGTCAACGCCGGACATGTTCGCTGAAGACGCGCGAACGAGTTTGCCTCGGTTAGTGAGTTCGGCAATGCCGCCGGGAGCCATTCCCTTGTCGTCGTGTTGCATTTGAAAAGTCGCAAGGACGTTGCCGTTCGGGAGTCGCAGATAACTGTGCGGCATCATCATGCCAGCCATTTCCCTGAACTGTCCGTCGAGTTTGGGCTGCGCAGGATTTGTCATGTCGAAAATGAAGCTTTCGCCACTACCGAAACCGTTCACGAACAAGCGACCGTCGGCGGGCATGGAATGCTCGCTATGATGCGGAACGTTTCTGCGCCCGGGTACTGGCACGGTCGTCACGAGTTTTCCGTATCGACCAACGGTGGGGCGCACGTCAATCACGGCGAGAAAATCAGGCTTGGTGCTATCGGCAGAAGCGGTCCAGAGGTACAAGTAGTCGCTGGAGCGCGTGGGTAGCGTTGGTTGTGCCTGCGCGGTGGTGATTGTGAGCGCACAACAGCACACGGCGGCTGCCTGCACCGGGAAACGCAACGAATTTGATCGCATCGATGTGCTGTTGGAGTGTCAGGGGTTCGTTCTACGTGTCATCAACGAACGCGCCTTGCATAGATAGTCTAGCGCGATCGAGGTTTTTGCAAGAACATACAACACATGAAGCGAATTCTTCGACCATATGCCGTACTCTTTTGCGCCGCGCTTGCACAAACGGTCGCCGCGCAAACGCCCTCGTCTCCCCCGTCGGTCGTCCTTAGAACGAGCCGAATACTCGACGGAACGGGCGCCGTTTTGCGCAACATGGACATCGTTGTAGAGGGTGGGCGCATTACTGCGATCAAAGCGTCAAATGGCCCGCTGCCGGCGAACGGAATTGATTTGCGATCGCAAACGGTGTTGCCGGGATTGATCGACACACACGTGCATCTGGGTTGGTATTTGAATTCAAAGAACCGGCTGCATCAAAACGGCGACGGGGACACGCCGGCGCAGGGCGCGCTTGGTCAAGCCGGCAACGCCTGGGCAACGCTGCACGCGGGATTCACGACGGTGCAGAGCGTGGGCGAACCAGAAAACGGTGCGCTGCGTGACGCAATCAATCGCGGTGCGCTTCCCGGCCCTCGCGTGCTCACCTCACTTGGATCGCTCAACGAACGCACGGGGCGAGGAAGTCCCGATTCACTTCGCGCAGCAGTGCGTCGATTCAAAGAACAAGGTGCCGACGTCATCAAGATTTTTGCGTCGAAGTCAATTCGCGACGGCGGCGAAGCGACGATGACTCTCGAACAACTGACTGCAGCGTGTGGTGAAGCGAAAGCCGTTGGATTGCGCAGCATGGTTCACGCCCATTCGGCCGAAGCAGTGCAGCGTTCCGCGCGTGCCGGATGCTCGCAGGTGGAACATGGCGTGTTTGCCGATGACGCAACGCGCAAAATGCTGGTGGACAACAACACATTTTTCGATCCGCAATGCGGACTGGTATTTCACAATTATCTCGACAACAAACCGTGGTTTGAAGGCATTGGCAACTACAATGCGGCGGGTTTTGAGTCGATGGAAAAGGCGCTGCCGCTCGCGGAAGCAGGTATTGGCTTTGCCAGTCACACCAAGGGTTTGAAATTGGTGTTTGGTACCGATGCAGTTGCGGGCGCACACGGGCGCAATGCGGAAGAATTGGTGTGTCGCGTACGAAAAGGCGGACAACCGGCGATGGATGCGCTAATCAGTGCGACATCGCGCGCCGCGGAATCACTTGGCCTTGCCAAAGAAATTGGCCGCATTGCGGTTGGTTACTCGGCCGATATCATTGCGACAAACGGTGATCCGTCGCAGGAAATTGAAGCGACCGAGCGCGTGACTTTCGTTATGCGCAGCGGAAAGATTTATCGACGCGATGTGGTCGGCGCGAACGCCGGGCCCACCTGACCTCTTCAAATGATTTCAAAATGAGATTGGTTCGAGTTCGGGAAGCAAGCGCTACGATAACGCACTCGCATGGTCGTGTCGAACTCTGGTATTCAGAGATGTGTGTGATGCACGACCATACACGTATTGACAGTGCGACGTTCGCATGTAGAGTCTCTTGAGAATCGAATCGCCAACTTGGGAGAATTCATGAACATGCGGCGCGCGGCGTTTGTCGGGTCAGTAGCCTTAACTCTTTTTCTCACCAATTCGGTGAGTGCACAAACATTTCTGCAGGCAATATTGACCAACGGTCAGGAAAATCCGCCGGCGGTGCCAACCTTGAACGGTGGCGGGGCTCGCCCAGCATCGTTTGGCACGGCTCTGTTCGTCTTGAACGCCGCGAAAACCTCGATGACGTTCACTGCGACCGTTTTCAATATTGATTTTACGGGTCTGCAAACGGTTGATAAGAACGATGACTTGCTCACAGCACACATTCACGCCGACGCGGTTCAAGCGGCGAACTACCCGGCGGTGTGGGGATTTTTTGGCATTCCGTTCAATGACAACAATCCCAACGACAACGTGATTACGCCGTTTCTGAACGGAGTGGGCGGCACCATCAGCGGCAAGTGGGATTTGACCGAAGGCAATGGCACAACGCTCACCGCGCAAATTCCGAATATTCTGGCAGGTCGTTCGTACATCGACTTTCACACCACGCAATTCGGCGGCGGAGAAGTGCGCGGTGCACTGGTGGTTACGCCGGAACCGTCAACTGTGGTGCTGTTGAGTGCCGGATTGTTTGGCGTTGCATTGGTCGCGCGCCGGAGAAAGCAGAACACGCGTTGATAGACATCACGCGCGTTCACAAAACGGCAATGGCACGCGAGATTGATCGCGTGCCATTGTCGCATGAGTGACTATCGCGCTACTGGACCCAGATAGTGATCAAGCCAATTCA
>JBDUAX010000388.1:0-4540 GCA_040004455.1 Gemmatimonadaceae bacterium | reverse complement strand
TCTTCTTTAACGTTTGCCGCAATTCAGTTCCTGCAGTTCTACTACTCGGAGTAACAAGAGCACGATGGACGCGCACCTCACACCAGCTACTGCCGGCAGAATTTCGCGAACGACACCAAGTCGTGCGCGTCCGGCCGCTGGTGCAACCACAGCGCTTCCCATGCCCGATCCCGACGGCTTTCGTACAAAGCCGGTCGCGAGGGAACTCTCACCGTTTCAGGGCAGCGAAGAGTTCACGCCGAACCCGCGGTCGGAAACAGTATCGCGCATTTTCAATGTGACGATGGCCTTCCTGATGCTGATCGCGTCGTTGCCGATCATGCTGATCACGGCAATCGTCATTCGAATCACATCGCGTGGTCCGGTTTTCTACACGCAAACGCGAGTGGGTTTGGACCGGCGCTGGAATCGCACGCGCGCCTTGCGTGAACGCCGGAGCGAAGACCTTGGCGGCGTGCCCTTTACCATCTACAAGTTCCGCTCCATGCGCGTAGATGCTGAAATAAACGGCCAGGCCGTTTGGGCGCAAAAAGACGACGATCGCGTCACGCTCATCGGCAAAGTCATTCGCAAAACGCGTTGTGATGAGCTGCCACAGTTGCTCAACGTATTGCGCGGCGAGATGAACATCGTTGGCCCTCGCCCGGAACGTCCAAGCATTTTTGTACGACTTCGCGAAAGCATTGAGGAGTACCCAATTCGTCAGCGTGTGAAGCCCGGAATTACGGGACTCGCGCAAATCAATAACAACTACGACACTTGCCTCGATGACGTTCGTCGCAAAGTCGAGTACGATTTGAAGTACATCAGCACACAATCTATTGCCCAGGACATCGCTATCATGCTGAAAACAGTGCCAGTGATGATTTTCCGAATTGGTGCACACTAGAGCGCATCGACTAAATGTAAAGTGTCGATCGGTGCCCATTTGGGCGCCGTTTTTTTATGCCATAATCCAGCTGGCCGTGTTCGTTTCAATAGTCAAAGGTTTGCGCAAATTCGTTTCACTGGTCATGCACGGCACAGGCTGATGAGCTCGCTTCAAATACACTCCCGGTCGCGCAACCGTAGTCGCCGATCGGGTCCCGCCAAAGCAGCTCGATTGTAAGCATGAAGTAACGCGACGACGTGTTACGAGGCACTTAATCGACAGTCCTCCTTACGGAGACACAGCATTTAGGTGGCTCCAGAATGTTCATTTGCCTCCTAGATGGGAGGTCTGCGACAACGGCAAACCTACGGAAACGTGGGGACGCAAAGCCACGAAGCTAAAGCGCTGCGGCAAGCGCCAAGCTGGTCGGGTTACCGAACGACACTCTCTTAGGAAGCACTCATGTATCCCAGCAGTCACTCAAAATGGTTGCGAGCCTCGATCGTACTGGGCTCGTTGCTCTTCTCCGGAGCATGCTCTGATCAGAGCAGCATTCTCTCGGCCCCTGCCACCGCCGATGAGGCTCGAGCTGCCATAGCCGAAGGCGCGGCAGGCACCATGACGAACCCCGGAGTTGCCGAGTCCGACACTGCGATATCGGTAAACGGCACCGTCCGATTTTTCTGGTACGAGCCGACCGTCACCTACGCCATTTCTGGCCGAAATAAGGTTGCGGTAAATCCCATCTGGACGATTCGCAATACCACCATTGCCTCGATCGCTTCGGCATCGGGGATGTACGCTACGTTCGCGGGAAAGGCCGCGGGAACGACCTACATCGTAGGTAGACTCAGCAGTCGCGTGGATTCGATCAAGCTGACGGTAAACGCTCCGGTAGTGCCGCCGCCGAACAACGACCCGACTACCCCCACGCCACCTACGACTCCGACGACACCTCCCGTAACGCCTCCGGTGTCTCCGCCAGTCACGCCACCCGTGACTCCGCCAGTCACGCCGCCGGTTACGCCACCAGTAACGCCGCCAAACACTCCGGTTACACCGACAACGCTGAGCTATCTGATTCCTGAGTTGCCTGCGGCGACAATTAATACCGCTTATCCGGCGATGACTGGCACATCACGCCTTGTTACGGCTGGGCAGAATTTACAAGCCGTTATAGATGCGGCAGTTCCTGGCGACGAAATCGTTCTTGCGACCGGTGCGACGTTCGAGGGCAACTACACGCTGCCGACGAAGTCCGCGAGCTCCAATTGGATTGTTATACGCGCCCAGGTTGTTCCGACGAGTCCGGGCGTGCGTACGAGTCCGAGCGCGGCAGCCAGCGTTGCGAAGGTTGTAACGCCAAATTCCTTCCCAGCGTTTCTTGCACTTCCGGGCTCCGCGAAGTGGCGATTGGTTGGCTTCGAGATCGCCCACAAGGCGGGCGCCGTCTACAGCTACGGCATAGTGAATCTGGGCTACGGCAATGAGCCAACACTGGCGCTGCAGCCTTCTGACATCACCCTGGATCGCATGTATGTGCATGGATCGACCACTGACGGCAATTCACGTTGTGTCGCATTCAACGGGCGCTCTCTGGCCGTGATCGACTCGTGGTTGGGTGAATGCCACGCGAAGGGAAATGACGCACAAGGTATCGGCTGCTGGAGTGGCGCAGGGCCTTTTCTTGTCGAGAACAATCGCATTGAAGGGTCGGGACAGGGGATCATGTTTGGTGGTGCCGACCCGGCCATTGCGAACGTGAATCCGAGCGACATCACGATTCGCCGCAATTATTTCTACAAGCCCCTGAGCTGGGCAGGCAAATGGACCATCAAGGCAACGTTTGAGCTAAAGAACGCCAGGCGCGTGCTCTTTGAGGGCAACGTTCTTGAAAACCACTGGGCGGATGCACAGGTGGGCTTTGCGATTCTGTTTCAAGCGGTCAACCAGGATGGCGGTGCTCCCTGGTCGACAATCCGTGACGTAACCGTCCGAAACAATCTCATAAAGAATTCAACTTCGGGCGTAAACTTGCTGGCGCGTTTCAGCAACACCGTTACGCTGCCAACAGGGCACATTCTGGTGCAAAACAATTTGCTGCAAGACGTCGGACGGGATCCGATCAGTGGCCTTCCCGGCCGCGACTATCAGATTCTTGGCGAGTTAGAAGACGTCAGCGTGGTCAACAATACGGCAACGCTTAACGCAATGATCTCCAACGGCGTCCTCTTCGATGGCAATCCGGGTGTGCGTACGACAATCGCCAGCAACGTCTTTCAGCTGACATTGTACGGCATTTTTGGTAGCGGGTCGGGTGTTGGCAACGCTTCGGTGAACTTGTTTATGCCAGGGGGGCAGTTGGGTGGTAACGTGTTGCCGGGTCAGTACGCTTCACTTTACCCCGCCAATAATTTCTTCCCGGCGGCAGTTACAGACATTCAGTTTCGCTCTTCCGGCGATTTCAGTCTCGCAAACAGCAGCGCTTTTTACAGCGGAGTGTATGGCTTGATCGGAATCAACCAGTCGACGTTGAACACTGCAATTTCCGGCGTCGTGCAATAGCGATCGCTGTAGCCAAGCGCTAACTCTTGTTCCTATTCCTCGCGTAACACTTACAACGTCTACGCGTGAGCCCCAACAGAAAACGTCGACGAACGAGCATCATTGCGCATTGGATTTCTGATCGACAGCTTCGCCATCGGCGGCACTGAGTTGAATGCAATCAAGGTGGCCGAGAGTCTCTCACGACACTCGACCACCTTGACTGTGTTTCACATTCACGAAAATGGCCCGCTGCGCGCGCGTTACGAAACGCTTGGAGTTGAATTGCTGCACATTCCACTCACTGGCCTGGTGTCGCAGTCGGCGCGACGTGCGATTGCTCGCATCCAAACAGATAGCAGGAATCGCCAGCTTCAATTGCTGCACTCACATTGCATTTACACGAATATTCTTGGAATTGGTGTGCGACGCCTGGCGTTGAACGGCACGCCAATTCTGGCAAGCCGGCGATGGACCGGTGACGTACCACGCCGTGGATTGGCCACGCTCAACCGCATAGCACAATCGACGGCCGACGCTGTATTGGTCAACTCTCCAAGTCTCGTTGATGTAGTGCGCAACGAATCACCGTGGTCAAAGCCGGTGTACGTGCCGAACATGATTCCTGAGGGAAATTTTCGCATCATATCAACTGCAGAACGATCTGAAAAACGCAAGGCAGTTGGCTTGCCCCCGGATGCGCCCATTGTTGGCTACGTTGCGCGCATTGCTCCCGTAAAGAATCATCGCATGCTTCTGGACGCATGGCGATCGGTAATAGCCAGGGTTCCCGATGCGCGCCTCGCGATAATTGGCGATGGCGGTACGCGCGCTGATCTCGAAGCGCTCGCCAATGAATATGGTGTATCGAATTCAGTGCATTTCACCGGTGGCATTTCACCCGAGAACATGCCGCATTCGTTACTCGATATCAGCGTATTGACGTCGCTCGACGAGGGGTTTCCGAATTCTCTGTTGGAAGCAATGGCCCAGCAGGTTCCGGTGTTGTCAACGAATGTTGGTGGGGTTGGCGATCTCGTTTCGCATCAACGAAACGGCCTACTGGTAAACGTCAACGACGTTGACTCGTTTGCGTCATCTCTCACCGGTATGTTGAACGGGAGT
>JBDUAX010000387.1:0-4543 GCA_040004455.1 Gemmatimonadaceae bacterium | reverse complement strand
ACGCCTGCCACCGTCTGACGCCGTTCTGATGAGCGTCGACAAATCGTTGAGCGACATGCCCGCGCTTAACGTTGCCAATTGTTCGGGGGAGTAATCGGAAATACTGCTCCACGTTTCCTGTACTACAGTGTCGCGCACAAATCCAAGCCGCTCGCGCTCGTCGGGCAACGCAATCTCGATCGTCGCGACATGCGGATTGCCGGTAATGCGATCATTCACATCAGACCGGCGTTCATCGATGAGCACAAACGCCATTTCGAGACGCTTAACCTGCGCGCTGGTCGCCCAGTTGAGCAGCGTCACTGCCATTGCCGAAGCTGGAAAACTCAATCGCCCCGGTTCACCGGCCGGAAACAGATACGATGCGTTGCTGACCAATACTGCAAATCGCAATCGTTTTTCCGGCGGTGCCATGATGTTCTCGCGCACGAACAGATCAAGCACCGTGAACACGATCGTTGGATCGTTCTTCACCGTGGAAAGATCGCCAATGCGTTTGTTCGCCAGCGCGACCATCGCTTTCAAACGCGTATCACTGCGCCCCGCATACGCGCGCAATCCGCGACCGAGGTCGTAGTGCAGCACGAGATCCCAGTTGCCAAAAATCTGTTCGGCAAGAAAATCCACGACACCGCCATACGGCGCATTGTCGGCACCATCGACGTCGGCCAACGGCACCAAATCGTACGTATTTCCGTGTAACACAAACACGGACGACGTGCCCGAGAAATACAAATCGGCCAGCGAGTAGGCCCACGACGGAAACCATTTCGGCAACTCATCGCGCCGCGGACGACGTTCGGGCAAAGCGCTCGCCAGGGCTGTGTTTGTCGAAGCGCCCGGTGCGGCCGAAGAATCAGCGGACATTCAATACACGCGGACCGAGATCTGCTGAAAGTATCGCAGGAGGATCCTGCATTTGGTCGGATAATCCACTCAAACTCTGCAACTGTTTCACGGCTTCCTCGGTTTGCGCCATGCTGTCGGCCGCCGCGGTGACTTCGGTACTGAACGAGTTGGGATCCTGACGGCTCACACCCATTTCGATGAGCGCCTGGATTTTAGTTTCAATGCGATCGAGTTCCACCACCACGAAATCGCCGTCACTCTTGCTCTTCGCATAATTGTCAACGCGCAGCTGTGCATCGGCGAGACTGTCTTTAAGCGACGTTACTATGCGTTCATCCTTCGCGGCTTGTGCCGCTACCAATCGTGTCTGCACGTCCTTGAGACGCGTTGCGAGTTCGGCCTCGCTCGTGCTCTTGAGAAACCGGTCGAGCCCCGCCTGCGAGACAAGCAGCTTCAGAAACAGAAACAACAATCGGTCGAGCGACGGAGTACGAATGGATTCCGCACTGTCGTTGTTTGAGGCCGCGCGCCCCATTACGCCCGACGCGATGTCGCGCATTTCCGTGCATCGCTGCCTCAGCAACAAAAACCGACGCAACGACTCCTGAGGCAGCATGCTCAGCATTTGATGCAACTGCGCGTCGGGGCTCAACGTTGCGCCGCGAGAACTCTCCATCGCACCACGCGCCTGTGCCGCGAGCTTGGCGTCAATCGCCAGACGAAATCGCGGAATGGCCGTCAGTCCCGTCAGATACGCGAGTTCCAATCCAAGTGCAACTGGAATTGCCGCGTCGGGCCACGGCGACAACGCTGCAAGGCCAAGTCCGCCGAAAAAGGCGAGCATGTTCCAGGGATACAGAAACGCGGCGCGGAAGTATTTACGCAAAAGAAATGATAGCGGTTGGCGTGTAGCGAATTATTCGTCGCCGGCGCGTGTCGAACTCTCAAGGCCTTCCATGATTTCACGAATCTCGTAAACGACTTCCATGAACTCGGGCTTGCGTTGCATGATGCGTGCAGGAAAATCGGGGGACGGCACCTGCATGTTCTTGAGAATCGTGCCTGGCGCCGTTGAAACAATGAGCGTGTGATCACCCAGGTACACGGCTTCTTCGATGTCGTGCGTGACAAAAAAAACAGTGGCCTGCGTTTCGCGCGCAAGACTCACCAGCAAATCCTGCATGTTGAGCCGAGTGCGTGGATCGAGTGCGCCGAATGGTTCGTCCATGAGGACAATTTTCGGATGCAGAATGAGTGTACGCGCAATGGCCACGCGCTGTCGCATTCCTCCCGACAACTGATGCGGATACTTCTGGGAGTCTCGCAGTGGGTCGAGCCCAACCTTGGCAATCCACTCGCGCGCTTGATCACGTCGTTCCTTTTCCGCTATGCCGCGACACTCCAAACCGAACGCCACGTTGTCGAGCACTGTGCGATTGTCGAACGACGTGTAATCCTGAAACACCATGCCGCGATCGGCGCCTGGTCCGGTTACGTGACGGCCCAGCACAAGCACTTCACCCGATGATGCGGGATGCTGCGGAGTTAACCCCGCAATGAGTCGCAGAATTGTTGATTTGCCGCTGCCCGACGGGCCAAGGATCGTGACGATTTCCATGCAATCGGGTTTGTCGTCAACGCAAAACGTGACATCCTTGATTGCAGTAAATCCGTTGTCGTACGTCTTGGTGACGTTGGTGAACGACACGACCGGTGCCGCCACTGACGCCGGCGCTGGAATACTCTTGTCGCCGCTCACTCGCGTTCGAAGCGATAAGGAAACAAACCGCGTTGAAAAAACAACAGCAGCCGGTCAATTCCGTACGCGAGCAGTCCAATCAAAAACAGAATGGCGAAAATGTGTTCTGTAAGTCCGCGACGCTGGCTGTTCATGAGCAGAAATCCGAGGCCGTATTTCGCGTTGATGAGTTCTGCCAGCATGATGTAACCAAACGCGAGTCCGAAAAGATTTCTGAGGCTGCTGTAGATGTCAGGGATGGCCAGCGCTATGAGCACCTTCATCACAACCTGTCGTGATGACGCGCCTAGTGTTTGCGCGGTCTCAACGTATCGGTTGTTGACTGCCGCCACCGCGTTCGCTGAGTCGAAAAACACGAACGGCACGGTAGAGATGAAGATGAACATCGTCTTCTGCGTTTCGTCGATGCCGAACCAGAGAATGGTGAGCGGAATCAACACTGCGACGGGAACGTTGCGTGCAAACAACGAAAGCGGATTCGCGAGCGCATCGAACATGCGATACGAGCCGGCCAGAATTCCCAGTGGCACGCCAATGAGTATGGACAGCGCAAATCCGGTGAACACCCGCTGCAGTGTGGCTGCGATGGACTGCAGCAGCGCGCGTTCACTGAACAGCGACGGAATACTACGCAACACTTCACCGGGGCTTGGTAGCAACACAGGTGAAATGAACCGAGACTCGGGGGTTTTGCCGAGCGTCAGCAGGAACCACACGAAGATCATTGTCGCAACGCCAATGACGCCCACGATGTTGCGGATATAGGTCGGCGGTTCTGCGCGCAGCACGAAGTAGCTGCTGCGCGGCCGCACTTCCTTGCTCATTATTTCGATTCCAGCGGGTAGATCTTGATTTCGACGCGCCGGTTTTTGGCGTGATTGAGCGCATCACCCGCGTCGGCCGGACGATCCCAGCCCATGCCAACGGTGCTGAATTGATTCGGCTGCAACGACGGGAACTTCCGAATGAGCGCCTGCTTCACCGCATTCGCTCGGCGCAACGAAAGCTCTTGTACATCGGCCGCAGTAACGCCCGAGCCCTTCATGCTGGCGTCGGTGTGTCCTTCAATGACAATGCGCGCCGCGCCAAACTGTCCCGACATCTTGCCAGCTTCTTCGACAACCGCTGGAATTTGTGGATCGTACAACTCTTCAGTTGTTTTTCCGTTGTCCATTTTTGAAATCTTCTTGTCGATTTCGTCGGAGTTAGGGAAAAAATGAATGACGATGGTTTTCGTCAGAATTTCATTGCTTTCAGCCTGCACAGTTGATGCCGATGTCGGCACGAACTGCACCGTGTACTCGCCTTTCTGATTGGCGTACAACGGTTCGGATGCAAGCTTCTGAATTACCGAAAAATCCATGACTTCATCAAACGGAACGGGCGTACCCGACACCGAGTTGATGCGCTTGTACAGAAAATACGCGGTGTTCCAGGTGCGTTCGAAGTTTGTCGGGTTGTTCTGATTCAGAAAGAAATCGCGATTTTCGGCATAGTTCGTGGAGTGCGCATCGCCCTGCATCGACAGCGCATCTTTTTCGGGAATCGAATAGCCTGCGGCCATCAACTTGGCGACCTGTGCTTTGGCTGGTTGCGCTTTGAGCGCTTCCATCGATTCGAAAATTCCGCGCACCAACCCTTCCATGATTCCCGGATTGTCCTTCGCGAAATCGGCGCGCGCAAACCACACATCGGCAATGAGCTTGTTGGCCGTTTGTGTATTGACCAGCATGCGATTGCCTTTTGCTTCCGACAAATTGTAGATGTCGGGTGCCCAGCTCACGACGCACGCAATATTTTTGTCGGCATTGAACGCGGCGGCCGCCTGAAACGCGTCCTGCGTGAACTTCATCGTAACTTCGCTGGGCTGCACGCCACCCGAGATGAGCGTGTTGAGCAGGAAATAGTGCGACGGTGAGTTCTGCGCGAGCACAA
>JBDUAX010000386.1:0-4544 GCA_040004455.1 Gemmatimonadaceae bacterium | reverse complement strand
TCAGCTATCAGCTGTCATCAATAGGCGCGATCCGTCTCCCGCCTATTGCCGTTTATCGCGCATTTGCGCACCGCGCAACTTGCGTCGTGCATTCACGTATTGCACGATCCAACTCAACTCTTCGGGAACGCAATTCATGTTTGACGAATCGGCCGAGTATTACGATCTGATCTATTCGGCGTTCAAGAATTATGATGCCGAGACTGCAGCAATCGCCGACATTCTCAATGGCAGTTGCGCGCCCGGCTCACACGTGCTGGACGTCGGCTGTGGAACTGGTGAGCACGCGCGCATTCTGAGTGAACGCAGCGGTTACGTTGTTGACGGCCTGGACATCAACCCCGCCTTCGTCGACATCGCTCGCAGGAAATTGCCAAAGGCCAGTGTCTATGTGAGCAACATGATCGATTTCGAAATTCCGACACGTTATCAGGCAATTATTTGCATGTTCAGTTCCATCGGTTACGTGTGCACTCTTGAAAACGTAACGCGAACCTTGATTCAGTTTCGGAAACATCTGGACGAAAAAGGCATCGTCATAGTCGAGCCGTGGTTTCAACCCAGCGCATTTGCTGCCGGTCGAGTGTTTCACAACGACGCCAGTGTTGGCGACACGACGGTTTCTCGCATGGGAACCAGCACCGTGGACGGCAAGATTTCACGCTTGCAATTGGAGTACATGATTGGAACACCAGGCGCCATCAAACGCGCATCTGAAACGCACGAGTTGGGCCTGTTCACCGTCGACGAAATGACATCGTGCTTCGTTAACGCGGGAATGAACGCGAATTACGATCCCGAAGGTCCATCAGGACGTGGGTTGTACGTCGCAACCGTTGCCTGACTATTGATCATCGTTTTTTTTCATCGGCACAAAATCGTGAGCTTATCAATTCACTGGAGCAACACCTGTTAGTCCTCATCGGCAACATTCTCTGGTTCATCTGCGGCGGCTTACCTTGCATGGTTCGGTTGGATGCCGGGCGGAGTTCTGCTCGCCATTTCAATTGTTGGACCGCCGTTCGCATTCGCTGCATTTCGCATTGCCGGCTTCGCAGCATTTCCATTTGGCAAACAACTCGTTGATGCGCGACAAGTTGGTGACACGCGCATTATTAACACTGATGTTGCCAACATTCTCTGGTTTGTGTTCGCGGGCGTCTGGCTCTTCATCGCGCATGTTGCAGTGGGTATTGAAGTTTGTCTCACAATAATTGGCATTCCGTTTGGCCTCGCGCATTTCAAACTGGCCATGGTTTCGCTGGCGCCACTGGTAAACGCACTATGACGCCCGTCTGGCATTGCGGAAGTTGGGGTCGGGTTCATTTCGTACCGTTCTATGTTGGTATGCTGGGGACGGGTTCATTGGCGCGAAAAAGATTGGACAGCGGTTCGGATGATGTTGCATGCCGGCGATTGGTTCGGCACTATCAAGCACAAGCTGCCCATAAATCTCGTTTCATGTTGCCGTGCTGAGACTGTTTGGCGCGTACCGCGAACCAAATTCTGCGCGCGACGTCCGTCCACTTAATCAATTCCTAATCCATTTCGCGCCAACGCACACTCCGACCGCATTGACGTCTCTTTCCCGGCACTCTATATGTTTGTCTGCCACATATAGGAGCCCACATGTTGACCGATGAGCTGAAGAAAGGCAGTGCCGAGTTCTTGATTCTTTCCTGTCTCGAATCAGAGGCACGCCACGGCTACGAATTGCAGAAACTCATTGAGTCGCGCTCCAAGGGCGTGCTCACATTTCACGTCGCGTCGCTGTACCCGCTGCTGTACCGCATGGAAGACCGCGGTTGGATTGCGGGTCGCTGGGTAGAGAAAGCGGGGGAGCGACGCCGACGGTTTTACAAACTCACCGCATTGGGCATGGACACGCTGGCAGAACAGCGCGACAGCTGGAAGGAATTCGTGGCCGCCATCAATCGCGTATCGGGAGTGCGTTATGCCTGATCAAAGTTCCAGTGGCACTCACGATTGGCGCGCCGATGTACGAACGCGACTGGCATCAGCCAACCTGCACAGTCAGGACGAAGCCGATCTCGTTGAAGAAGTCGCGCAGCATCTCGAGGATCAATTCGCCGAGTTGTCAATAGAGATTGGCGCGGTCGCCGCTCGCGAACAGTTGCTCGCAGAACTTCGCGATGAGCAGTTCAACCACGCAATTGACTGTCGCCGCCAACGCACAATACCAACGCGATCGCGCACGTGGGATTCGTCGTCACTCTGGCGCGACGTTCGTTACGGATTGCGATCTCTGTTTCGAAATCCAGGTACCTTGGTTGCCGGCACTACAGCGCTTGCACTGGGAATTGGCTTGACCACGATGATGTTCAGCATAATCTACGGAATGTTGATCAAGGGTTTGCCGTTCGAAGGCGCCGATCGCATTGCGAGCATCTACTACCTCGACCCCGAGCAACCGGAAGACGGCACGTTGCCGTTGTCGGATTTCACTCAGTTTCGCGCGCAACAGAAATCATTCGAAACATTGGCCGCGTATCATCCGGGAGTGGTAACGGTGGGCACGGATGCCGGCGCAGAACGCGTTGGCGCGGTGACGACGACCGCCGGATTATTTGAGATTTCTGGTGTTCGCGCTTTTCTCGGTCGCACGTTGAATGTTGCTGATAACGAACCTAATGCGCCTCCTGCGGCGGTAATTGGTTTTGCATTGTGGCGCGACCGATACTCGTCCGATTCAACCGTTATCGGAAAGATTGTACGGGTGAATGGAGTGCAGCACACCATTGTCGGCGTCATGCCAGACGGTTTCGTGTTTCCCAACGCCAACAAGATTTGGTTACCGCTGCAGGAATCGGCTGCGACATTGAACTCTGGGGAAGGCCCAGAGCTACTCGTCATAGGCAAAATCAAACCAAATGTTGGGTATTCGCGTGCGCTGGCGGAATTCAGCACGCTCAGCAAACACAATCGCGCAGCGCTCACGGCGGGAACAAGGTTGCGCACCAAGGGCACCGAATGGCAGGCATCGGTCAAGCCGTTTATTCAGGCATACATTGCCCCCCGCATTTACTCGCTCCTTTACGCAATGCTCGGCGCCGTATTTTTGGTGTTGTTGGTTGCATGCGCGAATGTGACAAACTTATTGCTCAATCGCGCAGCCAATCGCACGCGAGAGACCGCAATTCGAACGGCGCTCGGCGCCTCACGGTTGGCGGTCATTCGCCAGTCGATTATTGAATCGAGTATTCTTGCAACCTTCGCGGCACTGCTCGGCTCTGGAATTGCCCAAGGAGGAATTGTTGCGTTCAATCGCGCGCTGGTTGACACGGACACGCCGTTCTGGATGGATATTCGGCTGCACCCGCCAGTGTTGGTCTTCGTGTTGCTTGTCGCCGCGTTGGCGAGTGTTGTTTCGGGAATACTGCCCGCGTTGCAAACCTCGCGGTTGGATGTCAACGCGTTTTTGAAGGACGATTCTCACACGGCGTCTTCGTTGCGCGCCGGACGAATGAGTCGAGTCATTGTTGTCGCAGAAATCGCAGTGTCGTCGGCTCTTCTTGTGGCCGCCGGATTCATGACCAAGAGCGTCATCAAGCTCGCAAACATCAATACGGGATTTTCCGCAGTCGGCGTTTATACAGCGCGTGTGAATGTTGAATCGAGCGATTCATCGACACAGCAGCACTTCTTTGAAGCTGTCGAGCGCGCTCTCGGGTCGATTCCAAACAATGCTGGCGTTTATGTTGGTAGCGCTTTGCCGGGAATCGGTTGGAGTGCCAATCAGGTTGCTGTGGAAGGACGCACATACGCGACGCCGCAGGATCGCCGGTTTGCGCGTACGTTGGCCGTGAGCGCTGGCTTCTTCGAAACATTTGGTGTCGGCATGTTGTCCGGCCGCGCAATCAATTCGACGGACCGCATGGGTACGCTCAGAGTTGCGGTTGTTGGTGATACCTACGCGCGCCGGAATTTTCCCAATTCCGATGCCCTGGGTCAACGTATTCGCATTGGAGAGGCAGGACACGAAGGGGAGTGGCTGACCATTGTCGGGGTAATGCCAACTCTATTTTCACAGAGCTTTCAGAATCCGTATCCGCCCGAAGTTGTCACCGCGTTCTTTCAGCAGCCTCGAGTGACATCGGCAAGTGTTGCCGTTCGCGGTGGTGGTGAGCTGGCAAACGTCGCCGCAATTCGGAGACTCGTTGCGTCAATTGACCGAGACGCGCCGGTCTACGACACCTATTCAATGCAAGGTGCGCTTGACCAATCGACGTGGGCGCCGCGAGTGTTCGGCACAATGTTTATCATATTCGGAATTATTTCTCTCATACTCGCCAGCATTGGCCTGTATGCTGTGATGGCGTTCTCCGTTAGCCGCCGTACTCGGGAAATGGGAGTTCGCATGGCGTTGGGAGCGTCGGCCGGCAACGTCATCGCATTGGTCTTTCGTCAGGGGGCATTTCAAATCATCGGGGGAATGGCTATTGGTGTTGTGATCGGAACAATTGCAATTCGCGGAGCTCGGCAGGTGTTGTTCGATGTTCAACCCAGCGATCCGAGCGTGTTTG
>JBDUAX010000385.1:0-4548 GCA_040004455.1 Gemmatimonadaceae bacterium | reverse complement strand
GAGTCGAATCACGCAGCGCGAACAACGAGTCGAGAAAGTTGCCAAGGAAACGGTCGACGCGAAGAACCTGATCGTGCAATTCCTTGGAGTCAGGACCGTAGCGATGTCCAACAGCGTCAGTCGTTGATAACGAAATATTCAGCAAGTCGGTACGTTGCGGATTTGCGCCGAGTTGCAACTGCTTCACGCCCGTCAGCGCGAACTTCAGAATCAATTCATCCATCACCGGGAAATTTCCCAGACTCGCGGCAGTAATCTCACGCGCGGTCGGCACAATGTGCGGGAACATGTAGCCCTGCCCCGACGATTCCTCTGGCACGCTGTCGCGTTCCGCGTAGGCGCTATCGGCGAGCAGGGGATTCCACGTCCATCCTTCGTACTTCGCCACGAGATCGAGTGAGTTGAATTCGTTCACCCAATTCGGAAGTTTGGTCGCGTAGTACTTGCTGGTCGTGAAGAAGCCTTCGGTCGCGTACCAGTAGACGTCCCCTTTGCTCGTGCCAATTGGCAGAATGGCCGCGCGGTCTTTTCGCGAAACTGACATGAAGCGCGTGTTGCGATCGCTTGAGCGCATCCAATCGAGCAACGTCGTTCCCTTAAAACGAAACGGTGACGCACCAACGTCGGCCGAATTGACGAGCGGACTGTTTTTGTCTTCAACACCGGCGCCGTTCGCAGCAATACCGGTGTGTACCGGAAATCTTCCTGACATCGTCACCGAATGGCCGGGGGCAGTCTCGGTGATCGCGTGATCCTGGTAGGCCTGCGTAAATTCAGCGCCGCGCGAGTCGAGGCGATGCAGGCCGCCCGTCAGTTGCGAGCGAAAGCGCGCGATATAATCACCGCGCATCTGATCGATGGTGATGAATACCACGAGCGTGGATTTGGCGGCTGGCTGCGCCTCTGCCCTGACTACGGGCATGGTGTCGATCGTCGCGGCCAGCAGGCCCGCGCCAACGCCAAGAGCGGCGCCCCTCAGAATTCGCGTCATGAGTGGATTCTACATCGGCGCTTGCAGAATGTCCCGACCCTCCGGCTGTTCAGTTCCACGCCCCCTATTGCTGTTCAATAGCCATTAACCCACTTTGGCCGGTCAGAGCGGCTCGGCGCGCCGCATCGCGTTCACACCTGTACCAAACGAGATGGCAGACACTGCTTCACAAGCCGTTCCGCAGCGCCCCATTCTGCGCGTGCTGCTTCGCACGGTAGCGTGGTACCTCGCGACTGCGGCGGGTTGGTATTTGATACGCGGCTATGCGCCGACGAATTGGGGAGTGCTGCTCAACGACTCAGTTGCGCCGCTCACGCAGGGTGGGTCAAAGTCAGACATCGTCGCGGCGGCCAGCGCAAACGGCCCCGCCACGATTCCAACCATCATCGCAATGGTTTCAGCGCTGGCCACGGCGCTGCCGGTCACGTGGATCTACACATACACGCGGCAGAAAAAAGGTTATCAACAATCGGTCGTTCAAACGTTCATCATTCTGCCGGTAATTGTCGCGGGCATTGTGGTGCTCGTGAAATATTCGCTCGCGTTGGCATTCTCATTGGGCGGCATTGTAGCGGCCGTGCGTTTTCGCACAACACTCGACGACAGCAAAGATGCAGCAAACATTTTTGTGGTCACGGGAATTGGACTGGCTGCCGCAGTTGCACCGCCCGTTGCGTTTGCAATTTCTGTTTGTTACAACATGCTGGTGCTCGCGCTTTGGTACACAGATTTTGGTCGGGCCCCGTCGTTCGAAGGCGTGGAGGCCGAGCAACGCATGAGGCGCGCGCTAGCCACGGCGAACCGCACGGGAACGTTTGTTGCGAAACTCGATGACGAAGTGCTGAAGCAGCTGGCGCCGGAACAACTGGAAGCGTTGGCCGATCGCGCGTGGCGTCGACGCAAACGCAACGCACCCGAACATGACACACCTGAGCGCGCCGAGTTCAAACATCTCCTGCGGGTTCGCACCACCGATGCTGATGCCGCGCGCCTGGCCTGCGAACCGGAGTTCGACGAACTTTTCTCGAGCTGGAAGTACATGGGCAAAACGAAAGAGGGGGAAGGTATCAAGGCGCTGGAGTACGGCGTTACGTTGGCCGATACAGTCACCGTTGGCGTCGTCTCCGATGCGTTGCGCCGACTTCCCAGTGCCGCCGTGGTTGGTGTGGAGCTGCGCACATGAAATCACCACCAACGGTTCGCACTGCCGTCGTTGCGATTTCGGTTGCGACAGCGATCATGTTTTCGGCCTCGATGGCATCGGCACAAAAGCTGTTTCGATCCACTGCGCCCGTTGAGATCACTTTCACCACGAATTTGAAAGTGCTCCTCAAAGATCGCGACAGCACGAAATTCGTGGGGCACGAAGCAGCACTTTCGTACAAGGACGCCGACGGCAAAACCACGACAATTCCCACAACGCTTCACACACGCGGACACTTTCGCAGACAGGCGGGCAACTGCGACTTCCCGCCACTGCTCGTTGAATTCAAGAAGAAAGACGTCAACAACACGCTGCTGCAAGGTAACAAACAGCTCAAAATCACGACTAACTGCAAACCAAAGAATAGCGATTACGAGCAATACATTCTGCAGGAGTATGCGGTCTATCGATTGTACGAACGTATCAGCCCCGTGCACTTCCGCACTCGGCTCGCTCGTATCACTTATGTGGATTCGGCCGCGGCGGCGCCGAGTGTGACATCATGGGCGTTTCTCATTGAAGACGACAAGGAAGTTGCGAAGGAATTCAGTCTTACAAACGAGAAGACACATGGCGCATTGTTTGATGATCTCGAGAAAAAGCAACTCGCCATAACCGCTCTCTTTGAATACATGGTTGGCAATACCGACTGGTCCATTTCCGGTCTTCACAATATTTCGTTGTTGCGTGATTCGACTGGCACGATCAACACCGTTGCGTACGACTTCGACTGGAGCGGCGCAGTCAACCCGAAATACGCATTTCCCGACGCGCGACTGGGAATCAAATACGTAACGGATCGGTTGTATCGCGGACCGTGTCTCACAGCGGCGCAGTGGCAACCGGTGTTTGATCGCTTCATTTCGGCCAAACCCGCGGTGGATTCCATTTACAAAAACATTCCCTCACTCGACCCGAAGCTTGCGAAGGTATCAGTCGCATTCTACGACGATTTTTATAAGATCATCAGCGATCCGCGCGCCGCGAAGCGCGCGGTCGTTGATGTCTGCCAACCCAAAGGCAATTAAGCCGCGATTGAGTTGAGCGTGGTTCCTGCAGGTTGTTCGAAGTACGCCTTGCGACGTAAGGTTTGCGAACGAACTACGCTACAGTTTTTTGACCAGCAGGTCCTTGATGGCCATGTCGCCCCACATGCCGTCGGTGTGCAGCGCGTACGCGCAATGCATCTCCAACACGCCGCCGTCGAATGTCATGGCCATTGATGCCTTGTCTTTCACGTTCTTGAGCTTGATGAGCTTGAGTCCATCGCGGACTGCTTCCTTGCCCATGTCGTCCATGCAAATCGTGCGTAACGCCATGTTCAAGCGGTGACACGAAAGATTGTCGATGAAATTCAGTGCTTCCATATCATCGGCCATGCTTTCCCAATCGACTTCATAGGGAATGGCCTTACCGCAGATTTCTTCGATTTCCTTTACGCGTTCCGGAAAAACGGTGTCCTGCAGTTCTTTGATTTTGCGGCGCTCGTTCAGACCCATTCTGTGATTCTCACGCTTAGAGGAAGAGTTACCAAAGTGGAGTGCAGATTTAGATGTTTCACGACGTTACTGCACCTTTTTGAGTTTCGCGCCACTCAACAATCCAACCGCGCCAAGCGTGCTCTGTGCTGCGTTCATGCCGAGACGAAAGTCCTTGTCGGAAAATGTCTTGTAGACATCCGTGACCTGGTGCCAATGCGGATCCCAACCGGCACCAATTTCGCGACCGCGCTCGTTTTCACGAAGGCTGATTGCAGCAACGATATCCTTGAATGGATCGGAGTCGGTATTGGTCATGTGGTTACCAACGGCTGCCGGATAATCAGTTGCGTATTTCTCGTTCGCACCAGCCACCGCCCACGCGAGCTTCTGTGACGCGTCGGCCATCTTTGAATTCGATTGGAATTCAATGTTGACGTCTGCTTCGGGACGTTGATCGGGGTTGAGGCTGCCATCAGCGCGTGGCATGCCATGATCAAACATCATCATGTCGTGTTGAATCATGCCGAGCCATTTCGGTTCCGGGTATTTTCCAGAGCCTTTCGGATTTTCGACTCCCTGCAGCGGTAACCGCTGTTCAACGTAGGCTTTCGCCGCGTTCAATCCGGTCTCTTCGTTGTTCCACAACGCAAATCGAATTGAGCGTTCGGTTGTGACGTCGGGATTGTTGAAAATGCGCGCGAGCTCCATCACGATGGCCGTACCCGAGCCATCATCATTTGCGGCTTCGCCCCAACCGTGTCCGTCCATGTGTGCGCCAACGATGTACATCTCTTCCGGATGCACGGTACCGACTTTTGTGCAGTACACCATTTGACGTTCACCAGGAGTGGTTGGCTCCGTGTTCAACGCGC
>JBDUAX010000384.1:0-4553 GCA_040004455.1 Gemmatimonadaceae bacterium | reverse complement strand
GGCGTTGTCCGTCCGTCAAATCGAGCGCATAGGTGAGCGCCGACAACACCTCGGCTAATCGGACCTCGTCGGATGACCCGGCGTCCAATGACGAAGCCAGCGCAGGGATGCTGTTGCCGCGCTGCGATGACGGAACTATTCGAAAATGGGCGGCTGGTGACACGATAGCGGAGGGGATGAGACTGTTTCGCTCACCACCTGGACGACTCAGGAGAACAGAGTGCAACGCGGTGGTTAGGTTCGACTCACCTCAAGCACACGACTCGCCAGCCCGACGTCGGGATACGACAACGCAATTGCAATTGTAGCGACGGGCCAACGCCGCGCAGTACGTTCTGGCCATTCGACAATCAGAACCTGCGCGCGATCCACAATTTCATCCCAGCCGAGTGCGTCCAATTCTGCCTCATTGCGCAGACGATAAAGGTCGGCGTGAACTACTGGGCCGTTCGGCGTCGGATATTCCTGCAGAATTGCAAAGGTGGGGCTGGTCACTGCGAATACGTCGACAACTCCAAGTCCTTCGCAAATAGCGCGTGCGAGCGTTGTCTTTCCTGCGCCAAGATCACCTTTCAAGGTGACGACAATTGGACGCGGTAACGACGCCCCGAATGCAATTCCCCACCCTTCGAGTTCTTCGAGAGAAAGGTTGTGCGATGCGCCGGCATTCAGCAGCGCGTCAATCATTCCGGTTTCGCTCAACGTCCTTTGCCGCGACTGCCGCCTGATGACCCACCAGAACCACGCAACGGCGCCATGCCGGGAGGACGCTTCTTGATGACTTCCACGCCGCGCGCCGAACGAGCGTTGTCACCAAGCGCGGTGCGAACTTCGAACAATTGATCGCGCAGTCGTGCGGCCGATTCGAAGTCCATCGCAATCGCGGCCTCTTTCATCAGCGTTTCGAGTTCCACGACCAGCGCCTGCAGTTCTTCGCGGCTGCGTTCTCTGTCGGGCCTGCGTCCGGTCAATGCTTTCGGTGTTTCCCCTTCGGCACCTCGCGCATCGGCTACGCGTGTCATGAGGTGAATTTCGTCGACGGACTTGAACACGCCTTTGGGCGTAATGCCGTGTTCGATGTTGTGCGCGTGTTGAATCGTGCGCCGACGGTCCGTTTCATCGATGGCGCGCTGCATTGATCCCGTCATGCGATCGGCATATAAAATGGCTCGTCCATCGAGATGGCGCGCTGCGCGACCAATGGTTTGAATCAGCGATCGATCACTGCGCAGAAATCCTTCCTGATCGGCATCGAGAATTGCCACGAGCGAAACTTCGGGCATATCCAACCCTTCGCGCAACAGATTGATGCCGACAAGCACATCGAATTCGCCGAGTCGAAGTCCGCGAACGATTTCCATGCGTTCGATGGTTTCGATGTCGGAGTGCATGTATCGAACGCGCACGCCGGTTTGTTGCAGGTAGTCGGTGAGATCTTCTGCCATCCGCTTCGTGAGCGTCGTTACGAGCACGCGCTCACCCTTGCGTTCGCGCAAACGGATCTCGTGCAAGAGATCGTCGACCTGACCCTTCACTGAACGTACTTCGATAATCGGGTCGAGCAATCCTGTTGGACGAATCACCTGCTCGACAACGATGCCTTCGGACAATTCGAGTTCAAGCGCACCGGGTGTGGCCGATACGTTGATGACTTTCGGCGCCAGCGACATGAACTCGTCAAACACCAATGGTCGATTGTCCAACGCACTCGGCAACCGAAATCCGTATTCAACGAGATTCAGTTTGCGTGCGCGGTCGCCATTGTACATGCCGCGAACCTGAGGCAGCGTGACATGCGACTCGTCGACGACCACCAGATAGTCGTCGGGGAAATAATCGAGCAAACAGGCTGGGCGTTCGCCGCTCGAACGCCCGCTCAAATGTCGTGAGTAGTTTTCGATGCCCGCGCACGTGCCAATTTCCAGCATCATTTCGATGTCAAAGTTTGTACGTTGATCGAGCCGTTGCGCTTCAAGCAGTTTACCGGCCATCCGCAGTTCTTCGAGACGCGCACTCAGTTCGTCCCGAATAGCAATCACGGCGCGTTCCAGAGTTGGACGCGACGTGATGAAGTGTTTCGCTGGATAAATCGCCGCTTTTTCGAGCGATGCGATGGTATCGCCAGTGAGGGGTTCAATTTTTGATATGCGCTCGATCTGATCGCCCCACATTTCGATGCGGACAGCCTGCTCCTCGTACGCCGGAAAAATCTCGACGGTGTCACCGCGCACGCGAAACGAACCGCGTTCAAAGGCAATGTCGTTGCGCAGATATTGGATGCCGACTAGCGCACGCAAAATGTCGTCGCGCGGAATCGTTTGCCCTTTCTGCAAACTCACCATGCGTTCTCGATACGACACGGGATCGCCCAATCCGTAAATCGCCGAAACTGTCGAGACGATCACCACATCGTCGCGCTCCATCAGCGATGACGTCGCTCGCAGTCTCAAACGATCAATATCTTCATTAATCGAAGCGTCTTTCTCGATGTACGTGTCACTCGAGGGCACGTACGCTTCGGGTTGATAGTAGTCGTAGTACGATACGAAATATTCGACAGCGTTGCCCGGAAAAAAGCTTTTCAATTCGCCGTACAATTGCGCCGCCAATGTCTTGTTGTGCGACAGCACCAGTGTCGGACGTTTCCACGCCTGGATGACATTCGCGACTGTCATTGTTTTACCCGAACCCGTTACACCAAGCAGCGTTTGATAGCGATCTCCCCGCACCAAACCCTGGGTAAGTTCTGTAATAGCGCGCGGCTGATCGCCCGCGGGTTCGAAAGGCGCTTGTAACCGATAGATGGCTTGAGACATTCCTGCAATATACACTAAAGTCGGCGTTTGTTCGGGCCGCCGGGGCAATTCTATTCTTCTGTAGTAAGCCGCTCCCGACGGCTAACGGCCCCAATACCCTTCACTCGGCGCGCCGCTTTGATAATACGCTCCAGATGGACCAGGTTTTCGACCTCTACCATGGCTGAACCCGTAACGCGGCCATCCAGCGTCTTGAGTTCGAGACTCTTGATGTCCGTTCCAGTGGCGCTGACTGCTGCGGCCACGTCGGCGTACAGGCCGCGCCGGTCGTTGCCCTCAAGGGCCAGGCGCACCACAAAGCGCTCGCCGGCAACCTCGTGCCAATCGATGTCCATGCGCCGCTCCGGTTCGTGCACCAGGAACAGCAGGTTTGGACAGTCGCCGCGATGAATACTGACGCCCCGCCCGCGCGTTACATAGCCCACGACTGCATCACCGGGCACGGGCTGACAACATTGTGCATAGCGCACCAGCAAACCGTCTGCGCCCTGAATTCGCACGCCCTTCGATGTCCCGCGCACCCGATCGACAATGCGTTCGAGTGTGGTCGGTTGCTTTTCGGCTGTGTCACTTGCGCCTTCCAAATGCGGATGCAGCAACTTGAGCACCGCGAGCACATGAATGTCCCCTTGCCCGATTGAAGCAATCACATGCACTGCATCTTTCAGCTTGAGCGCTTTTGCGACTGGACCAAGTGCTGCGTCATCCAGCTTCGGTAAACGACGCCGGCGCACTTCGCGCTCGATGATTTCGCGGCCGAGCCGAATGGCTGATGTGCGTTCTTCGGAGCGCAGCCATTGTCGAATTTTGTGGCGCGCACGACCGGTGTGCACGTGCGCCAACCAATCACGGCTGGGACGCGCATTCGGATTCGTCAGAATTTCAACGGTTTCCGAATTCTTCAGTTCGCGTGAAAGCGGCGCGATGCGTCCGTTGATTTTCGCACCGCTGCAATGCGCACCGACTTGCGTGTGAACGGCAAAGGCGAAATCGAGTGGTGTAGCGCCCTTCGGCAACTGAATAACGTCACCAGTGGGCGTGAAGACAAAAATTTCGTCCTGATACAAATCAAGCTTCAGGAACTCGAGAAATTCACCGGGAGTTTCGGCGTCGAGTTGCAGCTCAAGTACCTGGCGAAACCACGCCAGATGTTTATCGAGTTCGTTGGTGCTCTTGGACGATTCCTTGTACAGCCAATGCGCGGCAATGCCAAAGTCTGCTGTGCGATGCATGTCGCGGGTGCGAATCTGGATTTCGAACAACTGTCGCCCGGGACCAAACACGGTCGTGTGCAGCGACTGATATCCATTCGATTTCGGTTGCGCAATGTAGTCCTTGATGCGCTCCTGCACCGGCGTCCAGCCGTCGTGAATAACACCCAGCGAGTGATAGCACTCAAGCACGTTCGGCACGATCACGCGAATGGCGAGCAAGTCGTAAATGTCTTCGTACGGACGCTCGCGCTGCTGCATTTTTTTGTAAATCGACCACAAATGCTTTGGCCGACCCGTCACTTCAACGTCACTGATACCCGCGTCCTGCAATCGCTTGAGAAGCGGTTCGCGCATTTGAGCAATTAGTTCTTCTCGTTCGCCGCGTTTAGCCGCAACCAATTTCGCCAGCGTTTTGTACTCTTCCGGCTCGAGGTACTTGAACGCGAGATCTTCGAGTTCCCATCGCACTTTCGCCATACCAAAGCGATGCGCGAGCGGCGCGTACAAATCGCGTGTTTCCTGT
>JBDUAX010000383.1:0-4587 GCA_040004455.1 Gemmatimonadaceae bacterium | reverse complement strand
CTCGTGAACGAAGGCGCGCTGCTCGCAGCTCGCAAGAATCACGACAAGATTTACATGAGCGATTTGGAAGAAGCGAAAGATCGCGTGATGCTCGGTGCCGAACGCAAGTCACTCGTCATGAAAGACGAAGAGCGTCGCTTGACTGCTTTCCACGAAGCGGGCCACGCGGTGTGCGCCATGCAAGTCAAGGGCAACGATCCGCTGCACAAAGTTACGATCGTGCCACGCGGTCGTGCTCTTGGTCTCGCGTTCACACTGCCAGAAGACGATCGCGTGTCGGTAACGCGCGAACAACTCGAAGCGCGTCTCGTAATGGCGTACGGTGGCCGTGCGGCAGAAGAAATCGTGTTCGGACATGATCGCGTGACGACCGGTGCTGCGAGCGACATTCAACAGGCCACAAACATTGCGCGTCGTTACGTTGCGCAGTGGGGCTTATCTGATGTCATCGGGCCGATTCTCATTGGTGATGTTGAACAGGAACTCTTCCTCGGCCGTGACATTCAGTCGCGTCGTGAAGTTTCTGAACAAACCGCGCAGCTGGTAGACAGCGAGGTGAAGGCGGTGCTGTTCAAATCGCACGCGCGTGCGGTGGCCGTACTCACCGAGAATCGCTCGCTGCTGGAAATCGTCGCGGCCAATTTGTTGGAGCGTGAAACGCTCACGCGGGACGACATTCTGCTCCTAAAAGCCGGCAAGCCGCTCGGCCCTCGTCCAACGGACGATATGCCCCAAGCGCCGGCCATTCCGGCATCAACGATGTCGTTGCCGGCACGTCCAATCGTTCCGCCCAGATTGAGCGGACCGGAGCCCTCACCAGCTTGATGAGAGTTGCAGTTTGAGCGCCTCGCTCTCGATGTGTTTCCAATACAACCGGCCGCGTAACACGCGGCCGGTTTTTGGTTATGGCCAGTCATGAGTGATCTTGCGCTGTTTCGGGCGCTGCACTTTGAGTGGCGCGATTTGCTGGAGATTCTCGTCGTTGCGTTTGTGTTCTATCGCGTGCTACTGCTCATTCAGGGCACGCGTGCAGTGCAAATGCTGACGGGAATCATGGTGCTGGCGGTTGTTTATGCGATTGCGTTTTTTCTCAAGTTGAGCATGTTCACGTACTTGCTGGGCATTGTGTTCACGTACGGTGCGTTTGCTTTGCTGATCATTTTTCAGCCGGAATTGCGCGCGGGGTTGGCGCACCTGGGTCAATCACAGGTAACGCGGTTCTTCAAGCGCCCCGATGAAGGGAATATCGAAGCAGAAATTGCCGACGCGGTCGATCGGCTGGCGCGCAGTGGGGTTGGGGCAATCATTGCTGTTGAACGCGAAATGTCTCTTGCCGATTACATCGAAAGCGGTTCCGCAATGGAAGCAAAACTCTCGGCCGACTTGATTACCACAATTTTCACGCCGTACTCGCCGCTGCATGATGGCGCGCTGCTTGTGCGCGGAGATTCAATCATTGGTGCAGGCTGTATTTTGCCATTGTCGCAATCGGCAGTAGTGGACCGATCGCTGGGCACGCGTCATCGCGCCGCGGTCGGGCTGAGCGAAGAAACAGATGCAACGGTAATTGTTGTGTCTGAAGAGCGCGCGACAATTTCTATCGCACAAAACGGTGTGCTGCAGCAAAACCTGTCGGCCGTGCAAGTGCGCGATCTGCTTGCGGGACGCACGCCGCGTGCAACGGCAGAACACCCTATTCTTGAGCTCAAGACGTGAAAACCCGCGGCGAGACTGCCGCGAACTCGCGGCCGCGCACGCGCTTCAACATCGGTCCAGGCGTACTCGCCATGTTGGCCAGTGTCGCTGTGTTGTTGCCTCTCTATTTGGCGACCGCCGCGCCCGACCTGACGTTTTGGGACGCGAGTGAATTCATGACTGCGGCGCACGCAGTCGGTATTCCGCACCCACCAGGAACGCCCTTGTGGGTGCTGTTGGCGCACGTATCATCCCTGGCGTTTGCAAACAACGGACCGGCGCGAGCAGTGACAGTATTGTCGGTTATCGCGACAGCTGCGGCGTGTGCAATGGGAGCGCGGTTGGTTGCGCGATGGGCACCGGGACGGGGCGGTGTAGCTGCCGGCGTTGCAGCAGCAGTTGCGGCCGGAACAATGATGAGTGTTTGGGACAACGCAACTGAAACGGAAGTATACGCCGTTTCGCTGTTGCTGGCGGTTGCGATGTTGTCGGCCGGCGAATTTGCTGGACAACGCAGTGCCACTGACGACCAGCGAATGCGCGGTCGCGCATTGATTGCGTTTCTGGTTGGACTGACAGTTCCGATTCACTTGAGCGCGCTGGTTGTATTTCCCGCAGCCGCCCTGCTCGCATGGCGTGGCCCGCGCATACAGTTTCGTGAGGTCGCGTGGTGGATTGCGTTGGTGCTGTTGGGCTTCTCCGCAATCATGATATTGCCGTTTCGCGCCCGTCACGCCCCGTCGTTGAACATGGGAAATCCGCTGCATCTCAGGTCGTTGCTTGACGTGATAACGCGTGCGCAGTATGACGTGCCCGGACTATTGCCCCGGCGCGCGCCATGGTGGATTCAGCTCGGCAACATCTTTGAGTACGCTGACTGGCAAGTTGCGCTGGGGCTTCGACCAACCGTTGGTCCGTCGTGGATTCGCACTCCGATTACGTGCATTTGGGCGTGGTTTGCGTTCCTCGGCTTGCGTTCACTTTGGAAGACCGAAGCGCGTGTTGGTCGCGCGGTTGCAATGCTGTTGCTGTGTGGAACTGTTGGCGTTGCAGTGTGGCTCAATCTTGAAGCGGGGCCAAGTTTCGGTCACGGATTCTTGCCTGTTGGCGCGGGTCATGAAGCGCGTGAGCGCGACTACTTCTTTGCGCTGGGGTTTTGGACCTGGGGACTATTGGCCGGAGTTGGAATTGCGTGGACGGCATCGGGTTTGACTATGCGAATGTCGCAACGCATCGGCAACGCGTTGCGCGCGGCGCTTCTGGTGTTGGCTGCAATTCCTCTTGTTGCGAATGCATCGGTGATGAATCGAGCGCGTGAGCCAGAGGCGTTGATGCCGCGGTTGTACGCTCGATTGTTATTGGAATCTGTACCGACTGGTGGATTGCTGATTTCCGCGGGGGACAACGACACGTATCCCCTTTGGTATCTGCAGCAGGTCGAGCACATTCGCGACGACGTGACAATTGTCACGGTACCGTTGCTCGGGGCCGATTGGTATCGCGAGTCTTTAGCGAGGCAACGCGTGTCGCCGGCCGCGGCGTTCACGGGGCCATGGCCGGGCGCGGAAAAACTTCTGAGAGCAATTGGGAGTGGAGCGATTAGCGAGCGTCGCCAAATTCGGGTCAGCGTATTCTTGTCTGCGACCGAGCGAAACCAGTTGTTACCAGAAAGCGGTTGGGCACTTCAGGGGCTCGTGTACGCGCCAACCGAGCAGCTGGCTGCAAAGGAAGTCGGGCTCGATTTGGCGGCGCTCGGAAGGGCGTATGCAGCCGTACCACCATCGTTTTTAGCAAAGCTTCCTGACGGCGTCGATAGCACTTTGGAAATGATGCAGTTGTTGCTCAAATGTACCGGAATCCGGACACTGGCAGACCCCTTACTTGCTGGTGCCTGTAACGGGAGCTAACTTATTATGCTATATCAATTTCGGCCCTCTCGGCGAGTACGTTTCGGGTGGTGCTTGGGCCAGCGTTCAAGGTAGCGTTGTGAACGGTTCGAACAACGACGGTTTTTTGGCGGAACACGACGGCGAGCAACGCGAGAGTTATGTCGCGTTTGTTGCCGACAGAGTGCACGAAGTTCGGCAGCGAATAGAGCACTCGCGCCAGCGAAGCGCCTGGGGTCAGAGCGTTACGCTCGTCGCTGTAACGAAAACTCACAATTCGAGTGCAGTTGAAGCAGCCTGGCAGGCAGGGGTCGTCGACGTTGGCGAGAACAAGGTGCAGGAAGCGGAAGAAAAGATGGACGCAGTTTCGGTTCCGGTTCGCTGGCACCTGATAGGCCATCTGCAACGAAACAAAGCACGGTCGGCCGTGCGGTTTGATTTAGTGCACTCCATCGACAGCGAGCGATTGGCAAAGGCGGTGAACGATGCGGCCGTTGGTGTCGAGCGTTTGCAGGACGTGTTGATACAGGTGAACGTGAGTGGCGAGGAAACCAAGGGCGGATTTTCGATGAACGATGTTTCGGCCTTTGCGGCGAGACTGCACGTGTTCAGGAATCTGCGCGTGGTGGGTGCGATGACGATGGCCCCGTTCGATGCAACGGAAGCAGAACTACGAACGATTTTTGGCGGGGCGCGGCGAGTGCGAGATGAACTCGCGAAAGAGGGACACCCGGCCTCAGAACTATCGATGGGAATGTCGGGCGATTTTGAAATAGCGGTGGAAGAAGGCGCAACGTTGGTGCGACTGGGAACCGTTCTTTTTGGAAATCGAGCATCAACGTAAACTTGCCATGACTGACGACGCCTTTCACTTAACTGCGCTCGACGCGCGACGCTACGATTTCGGTAACGCGTTGCGCGGCTACGATCGTGCGCGCGTTGATCAATTTCGCGATCAAGTTGCGGAAGAGCTCGAGCGCCTGTCGCGCTCAAACCAGGAGCTTGA
>JBDUAX010000048.1:0-15592 GCA_040004455.1 Gemmatimonadaceae bacterium | reverse complement strand
ATGCTGGAAGACGGATCGCGCAGTGCCGACGGTGTCGCCGGCGCGCTCGACTTCCCCAGTGGCAGCGCATTCCGCAACACCTGTCAGCGTTATTTGGGGTGTACGCCGCACCAGATTCGTCAGCGTGGCGGAGCCAGTTGGGTTATTTCGGAATTACTGGTGAATCGCGAAAAGCGCAAAGAGCATGCTGCTGCGCATGACGACCATCAAGACAGTGTCGCCGCCTGAGAGTCGGATGATGTAAGTTGAGCCATGCTGAATGTCGGGCTCACCGGAAACATTGCGAGTGGAAAGAGCGCAGTCGCCCAGCAGCTAGTCCTGCTGGGCGCCTTTGTTATTGACGCTGATATGCTGGCTCGCGAGGCCGTCGAGCCAGGCACCGAGGCATTGCGGACCATACAGCGGCACTTTGGCGATGGAGTGCTGACAAAAGATGGGGCGCTCGATCGGGAAGCCTTGCGACGCATTGTGTTTCATGATGCGGCGGCGCGGGATGCGCTCAACGCAATTGTGCATCCGGCAGTGAGTGCGCTTCGACAAATGGAATTTGACGCGGCCAGGGCACGGGGAGTAGAAGTGATCGTATCCGATATCCCGCTGTTATTCGAGACCGGTCAGCAGCACGATTTCGACGCGGTCATTTTGGTGGATGCGCCGGAGCCGGTGCGGTTGGCGCGACTAATCGCGCATCGTGCCTTGCCGGAAGTCGACGCACTGGCGATGATGAGCGCACAGCATACGGCAACCAGTAAGCGTGCTGGTGCCACGTTTGTGATTGAGAACGATGACACGTTGGAGGAGCTTACGAAGCGCGTTCGCGAAGTGTGGCGCGAGTTGTTGAAGTTGTCGTCAACGAATGCATCGTCAACGAAGTTCTGATCCTCCACGTCGTCGGCAGCGCGTCACCATAGCGCATCGCTTCTCGGTATTTCAGTTTTGCTGCACGCGTCACATTAGTTTTTGACAGTACCAGATTTAGCATCGTTCAGCATTTCACACTTCTCGTTCTTTTGGAGTCGACCTGTGTCGAATATCCCCGCCGATCTGCGCTACACCAAAGAACACGAATTCGTCAAAGCCACTGGTGAAGCGGGCGTCTTCGCAATTGGCATCACTGATTTTGCGCAGGGTGAACTGGGTGACATTGTGTACGTCGAACTTCCGAAGGTCGGTTCGAAGTACGGTGCGCACGATGTGTTTGGAACGGTTGAAGCCGTGAAAGCCGTGTCGGAGTTGTATATGCCGCTCGCTGGTGAGATTGTCGCGATCAATGATCGCCTGGATAAAGAGCCGGCGTTGATTAACACCGATCCGTACGGAGACGGATGGATGATCAAGGTACGGATTGCGGCCGGAGCGGATGCGGGCTTGCTGAGCTCGGGGGATTATACGGCGCACGTCGGGAGCTAGGGCCACACCGGCGCGGAAAAACTTTTTGGAACCGGCGACGCCGGTGCATCAGTAGGCCAAACGACGGATACCGCCGAGTCGGGGTTTGATGAATCATCAAAGCAAATCAACCACCGACCATGACCAATCGACGCTACTCCGACGACGAAGCCGCCGCGATCTTCGCCAAGGCAATTGAAACAGAATCCGTCAGCTCCCTTCCGCCCCAGCGTGAGGAAGGGCTTTCGCTCGCGGAGCTGCAGGAAATCGGGCGCGAGGTCGGGTTAACGCCGGACGCACTGGCAAGGGCCGCACAACTTGTTGAAAGCGGTAGTCCGGCGGCGTCACGAACGTTGATGGGCTTTCCGATTGCGGTTGAACGCACGGTGATGCTCAATCGCCGGCTCACTGACGCAGAATGGGAGCTGTTGGTTGTAAAGCTGCGCGAAGCGTTTGACGCCCGCGGGCGCGTTAGCGCGTACGGATCATTTCGTCAGTGGACAAACGGCAACTTGCAGGCGCTTCTTGAACCGACTTCATCGGGACATCGCCTGCGACTGAGCACAATCAAAGCGTCAGCGTACGTGAGAATTCGCATCGGCGCATTCTTTGCAATAGCGAGTGGGGTGCTTGTGTTGTCTAGCGCCTTGACGGGCGGACTCTCGGCCATCGCGCCGATGGCCGCGTTGCTTTTGACTGTCGGAACAGTGTTGTTCGCGGGCGGGCTGCTGCCGCTTCGCAATTGGGCGCGCACGCGACGCCGGCAGATGGAGTTGATCGCTGAAGACTTAGTGCAAGGCTAGCGCGAATAGTCCAAATTTAGAACAAGAAGGCCGCTACCTAGCGGCCTTCTTTGCAACGTTGTTCGTCGTCTTTTTCGCAACCTTGGCAACCTTGGCGACTTTCTTCGCGACTACAGTTTCTCCTTTCGCGGTCGCTTTCTTCACCGACTTCGTCGCCTTCTTCGCCGCTTTCTTGCCGGTTTTTTTTGCGCCACGTCCTGGCAGATGATCGACAATCGCGTGTCCAATGCCCGACAGCGCATCCTTGGCTTTTGAAGCAAGGTTTCCCGTCATGTGGCCGATGTTTTCCGCCATGTGGCCGATTTTTTCTTTCGTCGTCTCACTGACTTTGGTTGCGGAATTCACTGCCTTTGCGGTCTTCTTTGCGGTCATGTCGCTCTCGTGAATTGTGATTTGAATGCTTCCGCTAAACTCTATCACCAATTTATCGACGGCGAAATACACAGACTGGAAATTGACACCCTGATTTTTGCACGTGGAGGCGCGGAGCCCGCAGAAAACTTTTGCGGTTCCTTCGCGGCTCCGCGCCTCCGCGTGCATCATGCTTTCGGCATTGCGATACTACGACTGATACGCCTCGATCGGCGGACAGGCGCAAATCAAGTTGCGATCACCGAACGCACTCTCCACTCTCCCAACACTCGGCCAGAACTTTCGCTCGCGCGTTGACTGCGTTGGATAGGCCGCCTGCTGACGAGTGTAAGGTCTATCCCAGACATCCGACGTCACATGCTCGGCGGTGTGTGGTGCGCGCTTCAGCGGATTGTTATCACGATCAAGCTCGCCACGTTCAACCGCCGCAATCTCTTCGCGAATGCCAATCATCGCTTCCACAAAGCGATCCAGCTCCGCTTTCGATTCGCTTTCCGTGGGCTCAACCATGACCGTGCCTGCAACCGGGAACGAAATTGTTGGCGCGTGGAAGCCGTAATCCATCAAACGTTTCGCGATGTCTTCCACTTCAATTCCCGACGGGCCTTTCAACGGACGCGTATCGAGAATGCATTCATGTGCGACGAGTCCGTTCTGCCCGCGGTACAAGACTGGATAATGCCCTTCCAATTTCTTCGCGACGTAATTGGCATTGAGAATCGCGACTTTCGTCGCTTCGGTGAGTCCGTCGCCCCCCATCAGGCGAATGTAGATATACGAAATTGGAAGAATGCTCGCCGAACCCCACGGTGCTGCGGAAATCGCACCAATTGCGCGCGTGCCACCCGTTTTCACAACCGGATGTCCAGGCAAGAACGGCTTCAACTGTTCTGCAACGCCAATCGGACCCATTCCTGGTCCGCCACCGCCGTGCGGAATGCAGAACGTTTTGTGCAAGTTGAGATGACAAACGTCCGCACCCAAATCGCCAGGACGCGCAATGCCAACCATCGCGTTCATGTTCGCGCCGTCCATGTACACTTGGCCGCCGTGTTCGTGAACGATTGCGCAAATGTCCTTGATGCTCGATTCAAACACGCCGTGCGTGCTGGGATACGTCACCATGAGCGCGCCCAGATCGGCCGCATGTTCTTCGGCTTTCGCGCGCAAGTCGTCAACGTCGATGTTGCCATCAGCATCGGTCTTGACGACCACAACGTGAAAACCCGCCATAACAGCGCTGGCTGGATTCGTGCCATGTGCCGATTGCGGAATGATGCACGTTGTGCGGTGCGCATCGCCACGCGCTTCGTGATACGCGCGAATGACCAACAATCCGGCGTACTCTCCTTGCGAGCCGGCGTTCGGCTGCAACGATACGGCTGCAAATCCTGTGACGTCCTGCAAGTCGCGCTCAAGATGCGCAAACAACTCCGCGTAGCCCTTCGTTTGCGAAGACGGTGCGAACGGATGGATTGCGCCGAATTCCGGCCACGTTACGGGAATCATTTCCGTGGTTGCGTTCAACTTCATCGTGCAAGAGCCGAGCGGAATCATGCCGTGAACCAGCGAGAAGTCTTTCGCCTGCAACGAGTACATGTAACGCAGCATTTCCGTTTCGCTGTGATAGCGACTGAACACCGGATGCGTCATGAACACCGATGCGCGACGAAAACGCTCGTCGTAGCGGTCGTCCATGTCGTCAGCAACAGAATCAAACGAAAACGAAACTGCTTCGCCCGCGCTAAACACTTTCCACAGCGCGACGACATCGTCAGGCGTTGTTGTTTCGTCCAATGAAACCGTCAGCGTGCCTGGTTCAATGACACGCAAATTCAACTTCGCGGCGTCGGCCGCGGCGAGAATGTCTTCCTGACCGTGCGCGCCAACTTCCACGCGCAATGTGTCGAAGTAGTCATCGTGCGTTACATGCAGCCCCAAGCGCGCGAGACCGTCGGCCAACGTTGTGGTCAGACCGTGTACGCGTTTTGCAATGTGCTTGAGACCTTCGGGGCCGTGATATACTGCATACATGCCAGCCATTACGGCAAGCAAAACCTGCGCAGTGCAAACATTGCTCGTCGCCTTCTCACGGCGAATGTGCTGCTCACGCGTTTGCAACGCCATGCGAAGAGCCGGCTTCCCATCCGCATCGCGTGACAAACCAATAATGCGACCGGGCAGCTGGCGCTTGTATTCATCGCGAGTTGCAAAGAACGCCGCGTGTGGCCCACCAAAACCCATCGGCACGCCGAAGCGCTGAGAATTGCCAACGGCCATGTCTGCGCCCCACTCGCCTGGAGGTGCCAGCAAACACAACGCGAGCAAATCAGTCGCAACTGTTACCAGCGCGCCCGCGTTGTGCGCCTGTTCAGTCAGCGCGCGATAATCGACAACGGCGCCATCAGTACCCGGATACTGCAACAAAATTCCTAACACACTGTCGTTGAGCGCAAAATCCTTCGGCGCCGCTATCACAACTTCCACGCCACGCGCGAGTGCGCGTGCGCGCACAACATCAATCGTCTGTGGATGACAATCATCCGCAATCAAAAACGTATTGCGCGTTGTGCTTCCCTTGACTGCCATCGCCATGTACATCGCCTCTGCCGCCGCCGTGCCTTCATCAAGCAGTGAGGCGTTCGCAATTGGCAAGCCTGTCAGATCAACAATAACCGTCTGAAAATTCAGCAGCGCTTCCAAACGTCCCTGCGCGATTTCGGCCTGATACGGAGTGTACGCTGTATACCAGGCCGGATTCTCCATGATGTTGCGGAGAATTACCGGCGGCGTGTGCGTGCCGTAGTAGCCAAGTCCGAGGTATGAACGATAAATCCTGTTCTTATCAGCAATGGCGCGAAGGGCGGCCAATACATCGGCCTCACTGCGCGACGGGCCCGTTGACAGTTTATTGCGAAAACGAATCTGCTCGGGCACTACCGCATCGATGAACGCGTCGAGGGACGCGTAGCCGAGCGCGGAAAGCATTTCCTGCTGTTCGTTGGCGTTTGGACCGAGATGGCGCGGGATAAACGAATCCGCCGCGAAACTTGTCGCGGGGCGGGTGCGCGTTGCCATGGACTTCCTCAGGATGCGGACTCAGTGGTCCGGTCGAAGCGTAAAAAAGGGCGCGGAATCGCGCGTTACCGAAACTTAACCGGTCATCATTGGTGCTCGAAACAAGTTTTTTCTTTGCCAAATACTCGATTCGCTGAGCATCTTTCAGTTGTGCTTGAACTCCCCGAAAACCACCCCATTCTGAATGCCGTCACGTTGCCGGCACGCTGGCAGGTGCTTCGCTCGCCCCCAATGGACGGCGCGTGGAACATGGCGTGCGACTTGTGGATGATGGAGGTCGCAAAATCGACTGGCAACGGTATTCTGCGCGTGTACAGCTGGTCGCGACCCACAGTCTCATTCGGTCGGAACGAACGCGCACTTGACCACTATTCGGCCGAATCGTTGGCGGCTGCCGGGCTTGACGCGGTGCGGCGCCCCACGGGTGGCCGAGCGCTGTTGCACAGTCGCGAAGTGACATACGCCGTCGCTATTCCAATTCCGCAGGATACGACCTGGCAGGCGGCTTACGACGCAACGAATCAGATCGTATTGAGCGCGATGCAAATCCTCGGCGTTCCCGCAGAAATCGTGGGAGAGGACACGGCAACAACCACGGACACGCTACCCAGGGGCGCGCCTTGTTTTGCAGGTGCGTCACGCGGCGAAATCGCCGTGAATGGTGCCAAGCTGGTGGCCAGCGCTGTTTGGCGCGATCGGGCAGCATTTCTGCAACATGGCAGCATCTTGCTGCACGACGATCAGATGCTACTGACCACGATTGCGAATTCGGGAATTCCGTTGCCCGAACCGGCGGCGGCGTTGTCCGGCTTGCTCACCCAAATTCCGTCGTTCGACGCCGTTGCAAACGCAATTGAAGTGGCCACCAAACAGATTGCCGATGTTGTTACGTGGAAGTTGTCTGCTGACGACACTACTGCGATAAAGAAGGTGCGTGAACAGCTGGAGCAAACAAGTTGGCTCTGGCGTAGCTAGCTTCAGTTCGGCATCGTATGGCGCGCGCATGGCTGTCGTGACGCGTGCGCACACCTCTTCGTGAACTTCGATGAATTCGTTTTCGGCCCTGACTACTATGAAACGGAAGGCGTTGCGATTGACGTTTGCGACGGCACCGTTCCTGATCGGAGTTGTGTTACTTGTTTCGTGCGCACCTGCTGAGAAGGGGAAAGACGCCGTCACGTCGAACGATGCGGTTGGCGGGACGATTATTGATGCGGTGCCGAGTGATGTGAAGACGTTGTTTCCGCCCGCAGCGTATAACGCGCTCGACTTGGGAATCATCAGCTGCGTTTTCGATCATCTTGCGGACATTGGCGATGACTTGAACGTTCTCGGAGATTCCGGATTCGTCAAACAACTCGCGAGTAGTTGGACGTGGGCTCCCGATTCGTTGTCAATCGCATTCTCTCTCAATCCAAAGGCACGATGGCACGACGGCGCCCCGGTTCGCGCCCCTGATGTGCGTTTTACTTTCAAAGTGTATTCGGATAAACGAAGTGGCGTCCGCTTGCCGGAAAACGTCTCAAATATTGACTCAGTAAGCATCGCGGATTCGCTTACTCCAGTCATCTGGTTCAAGCGTCGCACTCCACATCAGTTCTTCGATGCCACCTACCAGATGTATGTGATGCCCGCGCACTTGCTCGATACGGTTCCGATGGAACGTCTCGCATCACACCCGGTATTTCGCGCACCAATCGGCAGCGGACGTTTCCGATTTTCGAATTGGATTGAGAAGCAGAGCGTAGAGATTGTCTCGGATACAGGCAACTATCGCGGCCGTGCCAGGTTGGATCGGTTTATCTGGACAATTTCCGGGGATGCAAGTTCAGCAGCGTTAAGCGTGTACGCCGGAAACGCAGACCTTTTTGAAAGGTTGCTGGCCGAAGACTTGAAGGACTTGCCCAAGTATCCGAAACTGCGTGCGCTGACATACACGGAAATTGGGTATTCCTACCTTGCGTTTAATTTTCGCGCCCGCAAAGACGTGAGCAAACCGCATCCGATTTTCAGTGACGAACGCGTGCGCCGTGCGCTGTCGATGGGAGTTGATCGCGATCGGTTGGCGCGAGCTGTTTTTGACACGTTCGCCACGCCTGGAATAGGCCCCTCCCCTCGCGAGCTCTTTCAGGATCCGAACGCGCTGAAACCAATTCCGTATGATGTACCGCACGCTCGCGCCCTTCTGGATTCCGCCGGGTGGACACTGGCAACCGGACAAACGGTGCGCAGCAAGAATGGTGTGCCACTTCAGTTCGACATGTACGTTCAATCAAGTAGCGCACCGCGCAAACTTTATGCGACATATATCGAGCAGCAGTTCAAAGCGATTGGCGCGTTGGGTACGGCCAAGGCGGTCGAAAACAAAGTGCTTGGGTCTGTACTCGATGCGCATGATTTCGACATCGTCTTGCTTTCGTGGGCTCTTACTCCAGGCCTTCTCGGAATGCCGGGCTCGTGGGGCACAAATGGTAGCGGGAACGATATCAAGTACGGCAGTGCACGGTTTGACGCGACCCTTGATAGTGCTCTGAATGCGTTCAAGCCAACAGTTGCTCGCCCTTTGTGGTTGCGCGCCATGCAAATAATCATCGACGACGCGCCAGCCATTTGGCTGTACGAAGACAAGTCGATTGCACTGTTGCATCGACGCATTCAACCCGCTGTGATTCGCCGCGACGCGTGGTACGCGCACTTGGCCGATTGGAGCATCGATCCCGCGCAGCGAATCGACCGAGATCGCACTCCGCGAGGCGGAAACTGAATCAGTTGTTCGCGCGCATCTGTGCCCGCTTTGCTCAAGGCATCGTCGTCGTTCTGCTGGCCTCGTCGATCGCGTTTTGCATGATGAAATTCGCGAAAGGAGATCCGTTCCCCTCGACCGCCGACGGCGTCGCATTCAACAAGGAAGTGCGCGAATACTATCATCAACAATTGGGCTCGAACGACCCAATCGTCGTGCAATTTGGTCGCTGGCTTGGCAGCCTTGCACACGGCGACCTGGGAATCTCGAATCAGCCAGGGTCGCGCAAAGTTTCGACAATTATCGCTGAAGCGTTGCCTGTAACGCTTCAACTGATGTCATTGGCCCTGCTAACCAGCGTTATCGCCGGCGTTGCCATCGGTGCCTGGCAAGGAGCGCAAAGGAGATCTCGCGCCCAGCGCACAAGCAGCGCAGTTATCACAGTTCTCTACTCGCTTCCGGAATTCTGGATCGCAACGGTTCTGTTATTCCTGTTCGCAGGTGTTTTGCATTGGTTTCCGGCACAAGGAATGTCGGAGGCCGGCGTGACATTCCACGGAGTGCGTGCCGCACTCGATCGCCTGATGCACTTCGTTCTGCCGTGGCTGTCACTGACACTGGTTGGTACGGCAATTTTTGCGCGCTATCAGCAAGCCGCAATGCGCGACGTGCTCGATGAAATGTTCGTGCGCACCGCGCGGGCCAAAGGCGTATCAGAATCGAGCGTTCTCGGGAAGCACGCATTGCGTGTTGCAATCCTGCCAGTCATTACCGTCGGCGGATTGTTTTTCCCCGCACTGCTGACCGGCGCCGTCCTTGTCGAGAAAATATTTGCCTGGCCAGGACTTGGCCGTGTACTCACCGACGCTGTCGCAAGCCGAGATTATTATGTCGTCACAGGGGTTGTAATCGTTGGCAGTATCATGACTGCGGTTGGAAGCTTTCTGGCAGACATTCTGCGCGAGATCTACGATCCGCGGTTGCGCGCATAAATGGCTGATTCCGCAGTCGCCATTCCGTCGGCAGGGGTCCGGCCCGTAGGCAGGAATCCGCGCAAACGCCCAGTCATGCTGCTTGCGCTATTGTTTGCGGTCATGATCTCGGCGCCCGTTTTCGCGCCCTACAATCCGATGGGGTCCGAAGAGATTTCACTGCAGCGAAATCGGTCTCCGTCAATAGCACATCCATTTGGCACCGACGGCGGCGATCGCGACGTGTTGAGCCGTGTGTTGAAAGGGACGCAGATTTCTCTTGGTATAGCGAGCCTCGCCGTAGTTGTGACGCTACTATTTGGAACGGCCTACGGCACAATTTCCGCAATGTTGGGTGGCTGGGCCGACACCCTGCTCATGCGCGCAATCGACGTTGCGCTCTCAATTCCGCGCCTTCTCATACTTCTGGCAGTGACAGCATTCTGGGACTCACTGACCTTTCCGCAACTCGCATTGCTACTCGGTCTCACCGGTTGGTTTGACGTCGCGCGCGTTACGCGAGGTGAGGCCACCGGGCTGCTGCAACGCGACTTCGTACTCGCCACAAAAGCGATGGGAGTCGGCCGAATTAGACTCGCCGTCCGACACATTTTTCCGCACCTCATACCGATACTTGTGGTGATGGCCACACTCGCCATCGGCAACACCATTGCCCTCGAGGCAAGTCTCATGTATCTCGGGGCCGGAATGCCGTTGCACACTGTCAGCCTCGGCACCACGATTCAGGATGGCGTCGGCAAAATTCAGTACTGGTGGATCACCGTTTTCCCCGGCGCCGCCATTGTACTCATCGTGCTTGCCTACAACGCGCTCGGCGACGCCTTGCGCGAGTCTTTCGCACCCGAACAGGTTCACGCATCATGACATTCGTTTTCTGACGTGAACAACACGTCCAACACCAACGGAGCCGACGGGTCTCTCAATTCCGTCGATCCACTCCTCGCGGTCAATTCGCTGCGCGTGTATTTCGCGACGCCGGAAGGCACTGCGCGCGCGGTCGATGGCGTGTCATTCACCGTTGCCGCTGGCGAAACCGTTGGATTAGTTGGCGAATCGGGATGCGGAAAATCCGTCACCGCCTTGTCGCTACTGCGACTGGTTCCCGCTCCGGGCCGCATCGAAACGGGAAGTTCAATTCGTTTTGACGGCAAAGACATTACGACCTTATCCGAAGAAAGTCTGCGTCAACTGCGGGGCAATCGTCTTGCGATGATTTTCCAGGAGCCAATGACAGCGCTGAATCCAGTGCTCACAGTTGGTGATCAAGTCGCGGAAGTTGTGCGCGTGCACACCAGTGCGTCGCGGTCGGAAGCGTGGGACCGTGCGGTGAAAATGTTGGCGAGTGTTGGCATTCCCGACCCAGCCGTGCGTGCCAGGCAATATCCGCACGAGCTGTCCGGTGGCATGCGTCAACGCGTGATGATTGCGATGGCGCTTATTCTCGAACCGCAGCTCGTTATCGCCGACGAACCGACAACAGCACTCGACGTAACAATTCAAGCGCAAATACTTGAACTGCTGCGCGAATTGCGCGACCGCACGGGGCTCGCGTTGCTGCTCATAACGCACGACTTGGGCGTCGTCGCCGAAATGGCGTCACGCGTGATCGTGATGTACGCGGGCGAAGTTGTTGAAGAAGCGCCAGTGAACGCTCTGTTCGATCAGGCAGCCCATCCTTACACCGAAGGGTTGCTCGCGGCAGTTCCGCGCTTTGGTGAAGAACAGGACCGGTTGCAAACAATTCGCGGAACGGTTCCACCGCCAACAGCGTGGCCATCCGGTTGTCGCTTTCGCGATCGCTGTCCGTACGCGTGGGACCGATGTGAAAAGGAAGCGCCGGCGTTGCTGCAGGTGGGTCCGGCGCACCGTGCACGCTGCCATCTCGTGCAGGAGCCGGAGCGTCGTGTAGCTCAAACAGCGACCGCCGCATTGTGAGAACACCCGTGAATTCCGACCAGCAAATCGTTCAGCCGCTGCTTACAGTCACCAGACTTACCAAGCACTTCCCCATTCGGAGTGGCGTGTTTCGTCGGGTCACAGGACAGGTGCGCGCTGTTGACGGCGTTTCTTTCACGGTGAATCCCGGCGAAACGCTCGCACTCGTTGGCGAATCCGGTTGCGGGAAAACAACAACAGGTCGCGCTTTGTTGCGATTGATCGAACCAACCGCCGGCTCCGTAGAATTCGACGGTGTCGATGTGTTGTCGCTGCGCGGCGAACAACTGCGAAAATTGCGTCGTCGCATGCAGATCGTTTTTCAGGATCCGTACGGTTCCCTCAACCCGCGCATGACAATCGGTGCGGCCATTCGCGAAGGGCTCATTGTTCACAAGTTGGCTGAAGGTGCGGCCGCCGATCAGCGCGTGAAAGCATTGCTCGAAGAAGTTGGGCTGCGTTCCGAATACGCCACGCGCTATCCACACGAATTCAGCGGCGGTCAACGTCAACGTGTCGGTATCGCACGTGCACTCGCCGTCTAACCGAAATTTATTGTGTGCGATGAACCGGTTTCAGCGCTCGATGTGAGTGTGCAGGCACAGGTTGTGAACCTGCTGCGGGATTTACAGCGCGACCGCGGACTGGCCTACCTGTTCATTGCGCACGATCTCGCGGTCGTTGCTCACATGGCCGATCGCGTGGCCGTCATGTATTTGGGTCACATTGTTGAAATGGCGCCGCGAGCCAGCTTGTTCGCGATGCCACTCATGCCATATACGCAGGCATTGTTGTCGGCGGTGCCCGTTCCCGATCCGCGTATCAAACGACAACGATTGTTGCTTCCAGGTGAACCGCCGTCGCCGGCGAATCCCCCTTCAGGCTGCGTGTTTCATCCGCGCTGCCCGCATCCCGCGAAAGATGCAGCGTGTTCTGCTATCGTTCCGCCGCTCGAAGAAAAAGCACCAGGACATTGGGTTGCGTGCATCAAACAAACACCAACTCAAGTTGGTTGGGATGTGCAGCGTGCGGCAGGCGGTACGAACCCTCCTGAACGCTACTTACCCCTCCTCGAACAATCCGCTCGCGCAATTTGAGCCGCGCGTAAACGGGCGCGCCTTCTTACCTGCGCCGATGCACGCTGGTACTGTATTCCAGGTTTCCTATCCCACCGTTTCCTGGAGTTGCTGAATGAGCAGTACCGCCGACATGGCTCCAGCACCCGCGCCACTCCCACAATTCAAGCAGGTGCTCGGTCACCCGGCACCGTTGTGGATGTTGTTCATGTCCGAATTCTGGGAGCGCTTTGCGTTCTACGGCATTCGATGGGCACTCGTGTTGTACATCGTTGCGCAGTTTCACGGCGGCTCAAATACGGGACAAGCCGACGCGAACCTGACCTACGGCTCGTACCTGGCCCTGGTATACGCCGCCGCAATTTTCGGCGGATACATCGCCGACAAAGTCCTCGGCTATCAACGATCAATTCTCGTCGGCGCGTTTTTCATGGCGCTCGGATTGTTCATGATCTCGCTGCCCAATCCGGTGCTGTTCAAAATGGGCCTCGCGACGATCATTGCTGGAAACGGCATGTTCAAGCCCATCATTTCAACGATTGTCGGAAAGCTTTACGCCGTCAGCGATGAACGCCGAGATAGCGGATTCACCATTTTCTACATGGGGATCAACGCTGGAGCGTTTCTGGCGCCACTGTTCACCGGTTGGTTGGCAACTTCGGTCTTTGGAAGCACGGAGATACCCGCCTACAAGTTCGTCTTCATTGCTTCAGGCTTTGGTATGCTCGTGAGTTTGGTGTGGTTCTACATTGGTCGGGCACAGTTGAAGGGTATCGGTGAACCGGCGGCCGATCAGGCCGGCATGCAACGCGTCGTCTATGTCATGCTCGGCGCACTCGTTGCAATTCCGATCATCTATTTTCTACTGGCCGTGGGCGCACAGGTGTTGCAGTACGTGCTGAGTGTGCTCTTCATTATTCTCGCGGTAATGTTGATGGCCGAAGGTATCAAGAACGGAAAGGTTGCGCGCGACAAGGTCATCGCCATGATGATCATCTTCACGTTCAACATCATGTTCTGGATGTTTTTTGAACAGGCGGGCAGCTCGTTCACCTTCCTGGCCGATCAAATCGTCAATCGTAACCTGAGCAGTAGTTTTGTGTTCCCAACTGCCTGGTTCCAGAGTGTGAATTCGGTTGCGGTTATTACGTTCGCGCCAATCATGGCGTGGATTTGGGTGAAACTCGCAGCGAAAAATGCGAACCCTTCAATTCCGCGCAAATTCGGCCTCGGATTGTTGTTTAACGGCTTCGCGTTTCTGCTGCTGATGGTTGCGCTCTCAAGTATGGTTGGGGCCGACAACAAGATTCCGTTCTGGACGCTTGTTGCCGTGTATTTCATTCAGTCGGTCGGCGAATTGTGTCTCTCGCCCATTGGTCTTTCGATGGTGACGAAGCTCGCGCCAGCACGGCTTGTCGGCTTGGGAATGGGCGGTTGGTTTCTGTCCACCGGCATCGGGAACAACTTGTCGGGTATTTTTGCCAGCGCGGTGAGTGGCGAAACAGGTATGACAGTGGCTTCCGCGCATAGCGGCTACACGTTTGGATTTTATGCGCTGATGGGCGCAGGCATTGTACTGTTCATCGCGGCGCCGTTCATCAACAAATTGCTGCACGGTGTCAAATAACGCCGTTGTTGCGTGAGGTATTTGAAAAAGAAACGGCGACCACATTATGGTCGCCGTTTTATTTGCTCCGTTCCGCGCTCAATCTTGCCTTTGCTTCGTTTCAGTTTTGTTTGAGTTCCGACGTCGCTTTGTTTTTTCGTTACGGCCAGTTAAACAAACTGGTTGGAACCGCTCTCTCACGCGCACGGCGCACGTCACTCGGATCCTTCCAGAATGCGCGCGTCCGATCTTCGTTGGTTATGCGGATCTCAAATTTCGCGTTGGGATCACCACCCATCGGCATCGCGAAATCCACGCGCCACAAGCGGCGCGAGTGGGGGGGAACGGCTGCCAGGAGCGAAACGCCAAGACTTCCGCGAACTGGCGACGTCACCGCGTACGGCACATCACCGGCCCACAGCTTTCCGGCCTCAACGAATATCGCCGCTCCAAAGTCCGCGATGTTGTAGCGTGACGGAATCAGTGCGCGCTGCTCAAGACGAAACACCGCGCGATGCGCACCCGGAACCGTCGATTTTCTGAATCCGTGCAAACCGCCATCCCAATCACCAAATGACACTTGAAACGGTACCTGCACGTTGTAGCCGCTCGACCAAAGAATTTCGGCCAGCGTCAATTGTTTCGCAGCGGGTTTCAAATACCATGCGAAGCGTCCACTTGTGAGAATACCGGCCCACTTGTCCGTCAATCGATCGCGACGGGCTTCACTCAATGCCTGAAATCCGAGAAACGAATGCAGGTTTCCGTATCCGGCATAAAGGTCTCCCAGCAAGAACGCGTCGCGATCCTTCGCGCCCAACGCCTGCACGGAGCGACCATACAACATGCCCGCCTGCAATCCAACACGAATATCCTGCACACCGTTCAATGCGTCGAAGCCGTTCACACGCGTGAATCGCAACCCGCGAATGCCTATCAGCGCATTCACGCGCGTGACGTCAAGATTATGAAAAACCGTGGTCGGCTGCGCCGTGACATCGGTACGATAGCCACTGTCCGTAACGAGCACAGTATGATCATCAATCGTTACCAGTTCGCGCGTCAGTGACAAACCAACAAGCTTGAGACGCCCAATCGAACCGATGCGTCCAACGGCGCCAATGTCCTGGAACAGATGATTGACTCCAATGGCGTTGTCTTCGAGCCCGGGGCGAATGAGGTCCTCGTAACTGCGCGTTCCGCCAAGGCCCGATCGCCACGCGACGTGTTGCAAATCGGTCAGATACGGTCGCAATGCTTCGAAGTTGTAATCGTATCCCTGCGACCGTTGAATCGCATGCATGCGAAAGACATTGCGCTCGCCACCAAACTGGTAGTGTTCGAATCGCAATCCGTACTCATCTCGATACGATCCGCCGCGACGCCAATTCACCGACGCGTACATCGCACTTCCCAACAAATTGCTTTCGCCGAGTCGCAGCGCGCGAAGATTGGGCGACTTGAACGACACCAACGGTTCTACCAGCAAACTGAATTCGTCGCGCGTGGTTACTTCAAGTCGCACGCCACCGTGACCATCGTCGAACGCGACGACGCGCGCATCGACAAAAAATGGTTGCGCGCGCATGATGCGCTCC